>JBFFQZ010000108.1:0-8656 GCA_041573235.1 Sulfitobacter sp.
CGGCAGCGGCGCGCCGACGACGATGGGCGTGTTGTCCTGCGCCTGTGCGGCGCTGTTGAGGCCGGCCAGAAGCGCTGCCGATCCGACACCGCCGAGCGCGGATGTGCGCAAAAAATTGCGGCGTGTTGGCGTGAGGGGCCGTTTGGTTGTGTCCGTCATTTTTGAACTCCCTGATAAATCTGCATTCACGCGTCGCTCAGCGCCGCCGAATGTTGCTCCAGCGCGGCATCCACCGCCGCGCGTTGATGTGGCTGCAGATCCTGGCAGCCGTAATTCACGATATACTGAATGAACGGATCGGAAATTTTGGCATCCGAGCCGGACAGGGCCTCGATCACAGCCAGCCCGCAATAGGGGACATAGCCGGCCGAATAGCCGCCTTCGTGGGTCATCACGATGCGCCCGTCGGCATGGCGATCGGCGACGTCCATAAGGGCTTCGGTCATGCGGCGGTAATCATCCGAGGACAGCATCATGTGGCCCAGCGGATCCATCGCGGAGGCATCAAAGCCCGACGCCACAAAAATCATCTCAGGCTTGAACCGCTCGAGCGCAGGCAGCACGATCCGGTCAAAAGCATCGGCATATGCGCCGCTGCCGGAGCCGGGCGGCAATGGAATGTTGACATTGAACCCGGCGCCTTCCGCCTCGCCATCATGCTCCAGCTTGCCCCGCTCGGGCGGGAACAGGTTGTTCTGATGCACCGAGATGGTCAGGACGTTCGGATCGTCGTAAAAAGCGCTTTCCGCCGAATTTCCGTGGTGCACATCCCAGTCGACAACGGCGATCCGCTTTACGCCGTGCACCTGTTGCGCATGTTTGACGCCAAGAACGCCGTTGGCCAGCAGGCAGAACCCCGTCACCAACTCGGCTTCGGCGTGATGCCCCGGCGGGCGGCACAGGACATAGGCATTGTCGACACGGCCGGCTATGACGGCGTCGACCGCTTCGAGCACGCCACCCGCGGCAAGCTTGGCAATTTCAAAGCTCGCGCGGCCGACCGGGGTCTTGCCACCTGCCTCGCCACCACCGGCGTTGCACAGGTTTTCCAGGTCTTCCAGATGCTTGGGCGTATGGAACCTGAGCAATTCGTCCTGCGTTGCTGGGCGCGGCTTGATCCGCACCAGGTCATCGGCCAGTTGCGAGACCTCAACGAGATTGGAAAAGCGCCGCTTCGTTTCCTCGTTTTCCACATGCTCACCCGGCTGCGTGGTCAAATCCGGCTCCCACAGCATGTTATAGCGTTGGGTGTCGTGCCACATATATAGCTCGGAGAAAATCCAGCCCGTCCGCCTTACCTTCGCTGTCACAGCGGTCACTCCCCTAAAGTGGCGTGCGTCCATTGCAAATCAGCCCGCGACGCCGTTGTTTCCTCTCTGATATCCGCTCGAAGTTCCTTATTGAAATTAAAAAACATCTAACTATACATTAGCCAAATTAATGCATCTATTGTCATGGTCAGGTCACTTTGAAACGTTCTGAAACAGAGCTTCATGCCACCGAGCGGCTGCCCAGGCAGTTGGACTGGAACCTGCTCCGCACCTTCATGGCCGTTGTCGAAGCGCGCAGCATTTCGCGTGCGGCGGAATCGCTCCTGCTGACCCAATCGGCCGTGAGCCAGGCCGTCAAAAGGCTTGAACAGAGCCTCAATGCCACGCTTATCGAACGTACGGCGCGCAAATTCGAAGTCACGTCGGCCGGCAAGGTGGTCTATGAAAAGGCGCAGGAAATCTATCGGTCCGTCGCGGGGCTGGCGCCACTGGCGACCAACGAGGCGCCCGGCCTTGTCGGCAATGTACGGCTGCTGCTCGCCAGCCGTATCAAGTCGGTTTTCATGGACGAGGTACTGCACGACTTTCACCAAAGGAACCCGGCCGTCTTGTTGCGCATCGACGTCCTGCCAAGCTCGGAAATCCGTGCACAGGTAAGACAGGGCGCGGCGTCGGCAGGCCTGTGCCTGTTGCGCGGAAAAACCGGTGTTCTGAAGTCGGAATTATTCCTGCGCCAACGGTTCGGCCTTTACTGCGGACGCTCGCACGAGCTCTTCGGACAGAGTCAATTGACCGCTGACGCCTTGTTGAACCAGGACTTCGTAACCTATCCGAGCGACCAGATCGGCGGGGTACTCTCGCCGCTGGCAGTCTACCGTGAACAGCATGTCTTCGAAGGCAGAGTGCGCGCGACCTCAAGCAATCTGGAAGAGATTTGCCGCATGACGATCCTTGGCATCGGGGTCGGGCTGTTGCCCATGCATGTCGCAGAGGAATACGAACAAAGGGGTGAGCTGTGGCGGCTGCCGCCCTATGACGGGATCGGCCCCATCGACATCCATCTGATCTGGCGGCCATCTTCCGAAGCCTCGCGCGCGGATATTGCGCTGGTCGACGCATTTCGCGCACGTCTGTCCGTGCGAAATGGCCCTGAAGTCGCCAAGTATAACTAACCATGGATGAGACAGCGTAGCACCCGGATCCCGGCAAGACGCAGGCGCATTGGCGTCATTCGGTGATTGCGCAAAGCGGTCGCACTCCAGAGGGTGATCGTTCGGAGCTGCGGCGATCCAGTCCCGGTGACCGGTGACGGCCAGCCAAGAAAACAAGTCATGCCAGAACATGAAGCCTACGCGCAGATAGACGCGCGCCAGCCAGTTTGCCGTGAATGTGCCCTCGCCTCAGCTTTGAACAACGCGCTTTCCGGGGGATGCGCGCTAGGGCGCGGGTATCAATGACATCGGGCGCTTGCGTTCAGCCGTCGTTCTCGTGATCCAGCCGCTGTCGTGCGATGGCCTCATGCCGCTCGGCCCGTTGCTGGTCCATCAGGGCGCGCTCCACGTAGTTCATATGCGCCTCGACTGCTGCCCGGGCACCTTCCGCATCCCGCGCCCTGAGCGCATCATGGATCGCGCGGTGTTGCTCCAGCAAGGCGGTGCGCGTGGTCTGCTGTTTGAACATCACCTGCCGGTTATAGAACACCCCGCCGCGCAGGAGTTCATACATCGAGCGCATCATGTGCAGCATCACGACGTTATGGCTGGCCTCGATGATGGCCATGTGAAACTGCGCGTCCAGGGCGGCTTCTTCTTCGGCGGAGCTGCTGTCGTGCGCGGCTTCCATCTTGGCGAAAACGGCGCTGACCACTTCTAGGTCGGTGTCTGACCCCAGCCGCGCCGCGCGCTCTGCGGCCAGTCCCTCCATGTCGCGGCGAAACGACAGGTAATCCATTGCCGCCTCGTCATGGCGCGCAAACAGCGCCGTCAGTGCAGGGGAAAACGCAGAGCCCAGCACATCGGCAACGAACACACCCGCACCGGGTTTCGCGCTCAGCAGCCCGGTCTCTTGCAACTGCGCGATGGCGTCGCGCAACGAGGGGCGCGACACGCCGAGCCGCTCGGCCAGTTCCCGTTCGGACGGCAGCCGTTCACCGGGGCGCAGGATGCCGCGCAGGATCAGTTCTTCGACCTGCCGCACGACGGCCGTCGAGAGTTTTTCCGGGCTGACTGGACGAAACGGCATGAAGGCTCCCTTGACTGGTCAAATAATATGACCAATTGCGCGAAGCAGCAAGCGGATGCGCTGATCTATCGCCGTTGTTTGTGTGAGGTTTCCAAATATTAACGGATTGTTAAGGATCGTCGCGCCTTGATCGACCGATGAACAACCTTGTGGTCGCGCTCTTTACCCCTCTGGCCCTAGTCGCCGCCTGCAATACGGCGGGTCCGCATTTTCGCGGGCTGCCTGCAACGACGGTAACTGTCGACGGGTCCACCTTCGATGTGCGCGTGCGGGGGGAACTGGCGGAGGCCATCCGCACCAATCCCGAATATGCCCCGCGTTTTGGCCCCATCCGCGACCGCGCCGCCCGGGCCATGGCGATGGTCAGTGGTTGCGAGGTCCGCGAGGTGCACGGCGATCAGGCGCAGGCGACAGGTATCCTGAAATGCGGCAAGGGTCGGGCCCGGCCGATCCCGCCGGTGCCCGTGGATTTCGACTGTATCCCGGTTCCCGGAACGGAGTTGAAAGAGATCGGCGGCATCTCGGTCGAAATTGACTGCGAACCGGTCCTCTGATCGCAATATCTTGTGGATAACTCGTGCGGCAACCCTTTGGGTTGTGTGCCACTGTTGACAGAACGGCGGCAAACCCGTCACCCTGTGGGATGTTTCGGAATCACATGGGCGGCAGATGCGCTTTTCCAAACTCAGGCTGACGGGCTTCAAAAGCTTCGTGGACCCCACCGATCTGATCATCGCCGATGGTCTGACCGGGGTCGTGGGGCCGAACGGCTGTGGAAAATCCAATCTGCTTGAGGCGCTGCGCTGGGTCATGGGCGAAAACCGCCCCACGGCCATGCGTGGCGGCGGGATGGAGGACGTGATCTTTGCCGGGGCGGCCACCCGGCCTGCGCGCAACTTTGCCGAGGTCGCGTTGCAGATCGACAATTCCGAACGTCTGGCGCCCGCCGGGTTCAACAATGACGACACCCTTGAAATCGTGCGCCGGATCACCCGCGACGTCGGCAGTGCCTACAAGGCCGGGGGCAAGGACGTGCGCGCGCGCGATGTGCAGATGCTCTTTGCCGATGCCTCGACCGGTTCGCATTCCCCCGCTCTGGTCCGGCAAGGCCAGATTTCCGAGCTGATCAATGCCAAACCCAAAAGCCGTCGGCGCATCCTGGAAGAGGCGGCGGGCATCTCAGGCCTGTACGCGCGCCGCCATGAGGCAGAACTGAAGCTGAACGGTGCCGAAGCGAACCTCGCGCGCGTTGATGACGTTGTCGAACAGCTTGCCACGCAGTTGGCACAACTGGCCCGCCAGGCCCGCCAGGCCGCCCGCTATCGCGAAATCGGCGATCAGCTGCGCAGGACCGAAGGAACGCTGCTTTACCGTCGCTGGCGCGAGGCCGATGATGCCCGTCTGCGCGCCGAAGAAGAGCTGCGCGCGCGTGTCACGGCCACAGCACAGGCCGAGGGGTTGGTGCGCACCACCGCCAAGTCACGTGAGGCAGCCGAAGACGCGCTGCCCGGCCTGCGCGAGGAAGACGCCATCGCGGCGGCTGTTGTCCAACGCCTGACCGTCCAGCGCGACGCGCTCAGCGATCAGGAAAGCCGGGCGCGGACGCTGATCGAAACGCTTACGGGCCGGATCACGCAGATGGCGCGGGACATCGAACGCGAGGGTGGTCTGAACCGCGACGCGGGCGAGACGATCGAGCGGCTGGAATGGGAAGCGCGCGAGCTTGCCAAGGCGGGCGAGGGCCACGGAGCAGCGCTGGAGGCGGCAGCAGAAGCCGCGCGCGAGGCGGCGGCCATACTGCAGGCCCGCGAGGGTGATCTTGGCCAGCTGACCGAGGATGTCGCCCGGCTCGCCGCGCGCTATGGATCTGCGGAACGGCTGCTTGCGGACAGCCGCAAGACACAGGCCAAGGCAGAGGCCGACGCCACCCGCGCCCGCGAAGCAGTCACCGCGAGCGAGGCGACACTGGCCAAGGCCGTTGGCGATTTCGACACCGCAAAACACGCCGAAGCCGAGGCCGTGACTGCAGCGGCTGATGCCGATGCGGCGTTGGCTCAAGCGGAAGAGGCCCGTGCACAGACGCAAGGACGAGAAGCGGAAGCACGTGGAGAACGATCCGAGGCGGAGGGTGAGATGAACGCCCTGCGCGCGGAAACCGGCGCGCTTGCCAAGTTACTTGAGCGCGACACCGCCGAGGGCGGCCAGATCCTTGACCGTCTGCAGGTCGAGCACGGATTTGAAAAAGCGCTGGGAGCCGCATTGGCCGACGATCTGCGCGCACCCGAGGTCGAGGCGGATGGCCCCTCGGGTTGGTCCGTGCTGCCTGCGTATGGCGCACCGCAGCCCTTGCCCACAGGGGTGACACCGCTGACCAATCATGTCTCCTGCCCGGATGTGCTGTCGCGCCGCATGGGCCAGATCGGGCTGGTCGACGCCGACGATGGGCCGCGCCTCCAAGCATCGTTGCAGCCCGGGCAGCGGCTCGTTTCGCTCGATGGGGATCTGTGGCGTTGGGATGGGTTCCGTGCCTGGGCAGAAGACGCACCCTCTGCGGCCGCCCTCCGGCTCCAACAGCTCAACCGTCTGGAAACTCTCAAACAATCGCTTGAGCAGGCAAGCCAGCGTGCCGAAGGCGCACGCGCCGCGCATGAAACGCTGACCGCCCTGCTGGCCCAACAGACCGAGGCCGACAAACGCGCCCGAGAGGCACGCCGCGATGCTGACCGCCGGGTGGCCGATGCCGGTCGCGCGCTGAGCCGGGCCGAGGCAGACCGCAACCTTGCCGCAGGGAGGCTTGAATCGCTGGGCCTTGCGGTAACGCGTCACGACGAAGAAGCCATGGCGGCACGTACCCGTGTGCTCGAAGCCGAGCGCGCGCTGGCGGATCTGGGGGATCTCGCGCAGGCCCGGGCAGCCGTCGAAGACATCCGCATGACCGTAGAGGCCGCGCGCATCACCATGATGTCGCGGCGCTCGGGGCATGACGAATTGCGCCGCGAGGGCGAGGCCCGCCTGAAACGCACACAGGAAGTCACCAAGGAGCTCAGCGGCTGGCGGCACCGGCTCGAAACCGCCGAAAAGCGTATTGCCGAGCTTGTCGAGCGCAAGCAAGCCACCGAGGTAGAACTGAAGGACGCCAGCGCAGCACCAGAAGAAATAGCCGCTGAACGAGCTGCATTGGGGGTTGAGATCGCCCGCGCCGACACCCGACGGACGGAGGCCAGCGACAAGCTGAGCGCTGCCGAGACGGTCCTCCGCGAGGCGACACTGGCCGAGCGTGAGGCAGAACGCGCAGCATCCGAGGCCCGCGAAGCCCGCGCCCGGTCAGAAGCCCGCGCGGACGCGGCACGCGAAACCGTTGCCGCCTCGGGGGAACGGATTGCCGAAGATCAGCAACTGACCCCGAACCAGTTGCTGACGCAGCTTGGCATAAGCACGGATCAGATGCCCGTGGCGGACGTTCTTGAGGCGGATGTGAACCGTCTGAAACGCCAGCGCGATGCGTTGGGGGCCGTCAATCTGCGCGCCGAAGAAGACGCCAAGGAGGTCCAAGGGGAACATGACAGTCTGGTGACCGAAAAAGCGGATCTGGAAGAGGCGATCAAGACCCTGCGCACGGGTATCGCCGGCCTCAACCGGGAAGGACGCGAGCGTCTGCTGACTGCCTTCGAGCAGGTCAATTCAAACTTTTCGCTACTGTTCACCCACCTGTTCGGCGGTGGAGAGGCGAATCTCGTCATGGTCGAGTCCGACGATCCGCTTGAGGCCGGCCTCGAAATCATGTGCCAGCCGCCGGGCAAGAAGCTTAGCACCTTGAGCCTTCTGTCGGGGGGCGAACAAACGCTGACCGCGATGGCGCTGATCTTTGCCGTGTTTCTTGCCAACCCGGCACCGATCTGTGTGCTCGACGAAGTTGACGCGCCCCTGGACGACGCGAATGTGACGCGGTTCTGTGATTTGCTGGATGAAATGTGCCGCCAGACGGACACCCGCTTCCTGATCATCACCCACCATGCCGTGACCATGGCGCGGATGGATCGGCTGTTCGGCGTCACAATGGCAGAGCAGGGGGTAAGTCAGCTGGTGTCAGTCGACCTGAAAAAGGCTGAGACGCTCGTCGCATAAGTGAACGCCGTGTGTCCTGCCGGAGCTTGGCTGTTATTCGGTTATTGCAAATTGTAGAGCACGCCAGATCAAAAAAGCGGACGCCTAACCGTTCATCGCGCATCCGCTTTGATGAATTGTAAATCGCGTGCGGCTACGCGGTGGGCATTAGCCGCAGAATCCTGCGGTACGCCACTACCCGGTCAGCTCTCAAGCATATTGTAGGGGCTGCCGGTTCTGATCACAGTTCACACCTCGTCGTCTTGTGTGATGATCTGGTCGGTGATGGTTGATTGGATCACTGGATGCGCGGTTAAGCGGACCTGCGAGGTGGGAAAGACCTGCTCGTAGGTTGCTATTGTTTTCATCGCGGTGATTGGGGGGTATTGGGATCGTATAGAGAGATACACATTTGGAAAGCTTGTTAGGTTTGGCGATGACCTACTCTCCCACGCCTTAAGACGCAGTACCATTGGCGCGGTGGCACTTAACTGCCGGGTTCGGGATGGGACCGGGTGTTTTGCTCACGCTATGATCACCAAACCAAACAAACTTTCCAAATGTCCAAGTCAGTACGACTGTGTGTGTATGCTTTTGATTGTGTCCGTAAAAGTCTTTCTTTTACTGGATCAAATCAAGCCTATCGAGCCATTAGTACCAGTCAACTGAACGTATTACTACGCTTACATCTCTGGCCTATCGACGAGGTGGTCTACCTCGGCTCTCAGGGATACCTTGTTTTGAGGGGGGCTTCCCGCTTAGATGCCTTCAGCGGTTATCCTGTCCGATCATAGCTACCCAGCACTGCTATTGGCATAACAACTGGTCCACCAGTGGATCGTTCACCCCGGTCCTCTCGTACTAGGGGCAACTCCTCTCAAGTATCCTACACCCACGGAAGATAGGGACCGAACTGTCTCACGACGTTCTAAACCCAGCTCACGTACCTCTTTAAACGGCGAACAGCCGTACCCTTGGGACCTGCTCCAGCCCCAGGATGAGATGAGCCGACATCGAGGTGCCAAACACTGCCGTCGATA
>JBFFQZ010000109.1:0-8638 GCA_041573235.1 Sulfitobacter sp.
ATCATCGAGGGGCTGGCCAAGGCCGCGGAAAGCGACCGGCCCCTGCCCCGCGCCGTCGTCGTGCCGCACGAGCATGCCGCGATGGGCATGGCGCATGGCCATTACCTGATGTCGGGCCGGGCGCAGGCGGTCATGCTGCACACGAACGTGGGGCTGGCAAACGGCGCGATCGGCGCGCTCAACGCCGCGTGCGAGCATGTGCCGATGCTGCTGATGTCAGGGCGCACCCCGGCCACGGAACAGGCGCGTTTCGGGGCGCGGACCGTGCCCATCGGCTGGGGGCAGGAGATGCGCGATCAGACGGCATTGGTCCGCGAGGCCTGCAAATGGGATCATGAGCTGCGGTTTCCCGAACAGATCGTGTCGATGCTTGACCGCGGCTTTGCGATTGCCAATTCGACGCCGAAGGGGCCGGTGTACCTGTCGCTGCCGCGCGAGGTGCTGTGCGAGGCGATCCCCGACACCGCGCCCGTCCCGCCCCTGCCCGCCGTCTCGGTGGCGCCGGATGACCACGCGGTCGCGACGGCGGCCGAGTGGATCGCGGGGGCCAGACACCCGCTGGTGATCGCGCAGCGCGGGGCGGGCGGGGCCGAAACCTTTGCCGCCTTCGGCGCCTGGGCCGAGCGGCATGCGATCGCCGTCAGCAGCTGGTGGGCCACGCATCTGGCGGTGGCCACCGATCATCCTTGCCACATCGGACAGGACCCCGGCGCGGCCATGGCCGAGGCCGATGTGGTGATCGTGCTCGACTGTCTTGCGCCATGGTGGCCGGACAAACACCTGCTGCATCCCGACGCGCGGGTCATCCACATCGGTCCCGATCCGCTGTTCAGCCGCACGCCGACCCGCGGGTTTCGCTGCGACCTTGCCATCGCCGGTGAAACGGATGCAACGCTTGCGCGCCTGATGGAGGCGGTGGATCGGGCCACGCCCGCTTCGGACCACCACGCCGCACGCAAAAGCGCCGTCGACCGGCTGCATGCCGATAACGCAACCGCGGTGGCAAAGCTGACCGCGCCGCGCGCCGATGGCCGTCTGACCAAGGCCCGGGTAAGCCATGTTCTGGGCATTGCACTCGCCGACCGGCCAAGCACCGTCTTTTCGGAGCTCGGCACGATGCTGGGGCCCTTGCCGCGGCACGATCACAGGTCATGGTTCCAGGAGCCGCATTCGGGCGGGCTGGGCTGGTCCTTTCCGGCGGCGATGGGCGCAAAGCTGGCGGCGCCGGAGCGCACGGTCGTCGCGACGCTGGGCGATGGCTCTTACATGTTCGCCAATCCCACCGCCTGCCACCAGGTTGCCGAGGCGCTGGGCATTGCCATCATCGTGGTGATCCTGAACAACGCGGAATGGGGGGCCGTGCGGCAATCGGTCAAGGGGATGTATCCCGATGGCAGCGCCGCGCGGGTCAATGCGATGCCGCTGACCGGCCTGTCGCCGGTGCCGGATTTCACCCGCACCGCACAGGCCAGCCGGGCGTGGACCGCATCGGTCACCGACGAAGCCGCCCTGCGCGGCGCCCTGACCGAGGCCCTGCACCAGACCGGCGCCGGAAAGCTGGCCCTGATCGACGTGCAGATCCTGCCGGACTGAGCCCGGTTTCCGGCCAGACAGGGCGACGGCGATAAGCTGCGGAATCGGGTGGTATCGGGGCATTCGTCATTGACCCGCGCACCCGAATGGCGAAACTCGGCTCAGACAGTGGGAGGACCGACCATGGAACACAATGACCGCGATCTTCTGACCAGCACGCATTGGGGCACCTATCAGGTCAGCGTCAAGGACGGCCGCGTCGCGGCGCTGACGCCGTTCGAGCAAGACACCGATCCTTCCCCGATCGGCCAGGGCATCATCGACGTGCTGGACGGCCCCACAAGGATCACCGAACCGATGGTCAGGCGCAGCTGGCTTGAACACGGCCCCGGTGCGAACGGGCATTTGCGCGGCGAAGACAGCTTTGTCGCCGTGTCCTGGGAGGAGGCCAACCGGCTGGTCGCAACCGAACTGCGACGGGTCGTGGCAGCACACGGCAACCGGGCGATCTATGCGGGGTCCTACGGCTGGGCAAGTGCGGGTCGGTTCCATCACGCGCAGGGCCAGCTCAAGCGTTTTCTCAACTGTATCGGGGGATACACCGGGTCACGAAACACCTACAGCTATGCCGCAGCCGAGGTCGTCGTGCCCCATGTGCTCGGCGATTTTCGAGGGCCCCTCGACACCGCGACCAGTTGGCAGTCCATTGCGAAGCACTGCGAGCTCTTCGTGGCCTTCGGCGGCGTGCCGCTGAAGAACGGGCAGATCTCGCAGGGGGGGCTGGGCGCGCACGTGCAAAAGGCCGGGATCGCGCGGGCCGCCGAGGCGGGCGTGCAATTCGTGAACATCTCGCCGCTCAGGGCCGACATGGGCGCGGTTGCGGACGCGCAATGGCTCGCGCCGCGCCCCTCCACCGATGCCGCGCTGATGCTGGGGCTGGCGCATGTGCTGCTGGACGAAGGGCTGCACGACCCCGACTTCCTGGAGCGCTACTGCACAGGTTTCGACAGGTTCGCGGCCTACCTGCGCGGAGACACCGACGGCATCGCGAAGACCGCTGAATGGGCGGCGCAGATCTGCGCCCTGCCCGCCTCCGAGATCCAGACCCTTGCCCGGCGGATGGCGGCACAGCGCACGATGATCTCGGTCAGCTGGTCGCTGACCCGTCAGGATCACGGCGAACAACCGTTCTGGGCCGCGATCGCACTGGCCTCGATGCTGGGGCAGATCGGTCTGCCGGGCACCGGCATCGGCTTTGGCTATTCCGCCATGAACAACGTAGGCCTGCAGCGCCGCCAGATCGACTATGCCGCGCTGCCGCAGGGGCAGAACCCGGTATCCGATTTCATCCCCGTCGCGCGGGTCACCGACATGCTGGAAAATCCGGGTGGCGCTTTCGACTATGACGGGCAGCGCCGGACCTATCCCGATATCCGCCTCGTGTGGTGGGCGGGCGGCAATCCCTTTCACCACCATCAGGACCTGAACCGGATGCGGCGGGCCTGGGCGAAACCCGAGACCGTCATCGTCAATGAATGGTGCTGGAACAGCCTCGCGCGGCACGCCGACATCGTGCTGCCCTGCACCACCGGGCTTGAGCGCCGCGATATCGCACTGACACCGAAGGATCCCTATCAGGTCGTCATGGATCAGGCCATCGATCCGGTCGGTCTGGCCAGGAGCGACCATGACATCCTGAGCGGAATCGCGGCGGAAATGGGTGTCGAGGCGCGCTTTACCGAGGGGCGCTCACCGGATGAATGGCAAGAGTGGCTCTACGACATTTCGCGACAGTCAGCCGCGCGCGCAGGCGTCAGCATGCCCGATTGGAAGACCTTCCAGCGCGACGGCGTCTTCAAGGTGCCCCAACCCGAGCGCGACACCATCATGCTCGAGGCATTCCGCGCCGACCCGCAGGCGCATCCGCTCAAGACACAAAGCGGCAAGATCGAGATTTTCTGCGAAACCATCGCAGGCTTTGACTATGACGATTGTCCGGGCCATCCCGCGTGGATGACGCCGATGGAATGGCTGGGCGACACCGCCGCATTCCCGCTGCACATGATTTCGAACCAGCCCTCGACCAAGCTGCATTCGCAGCTCGACCACGGCCAGGTCAGCCGCGCCGACACCATCGGCGGCCGCGCGCCCTGCCTGATGCACAGCGCGGACGCAGCGACACGGGGACTGGTCGATGGGCAGGTGATACGGATTTTCAACGATCGCGGTGCGTGCCTTGCCGGGCTGCGGATCAGCGACGACATCGCGCGCGGTGTGATCCAGACCTCGACCGGCGCGTGGTACGACCCCGATGGCATGACCTGCCGCAATGGCAACCCGAATGTGCTGACGCTGGACAAAGGCACGTCGCGGCTTGCGCAGGGGCCGATTGCCCATAGCTGCCTTGTCGAGGTACAGGCCGCCCCGCCGGACAGCGAGATGTCGCGGATCTATTCTCCGCCCGAGATCTTCGCGCGACCCTGAAAAACCTGCCCGGAAGCGGTTCCGGGGCCGACCCATCCAGAATGAAAACCTGCGCTGAAATCCGTCAGCAGTCTCAAGCGTCACCACATGGTCGGGCCGGTTCCGCGTGTTGATCCCACGGCGTCCCGTGACGTCGGTGGGCCGTCCGCCAATAAAGAACACCTGCAGCCTTGGTTCGACATCCGGCACCCGGACCGTCGCAGACATCGAGGACGGTTTCATGCGGCCGAGAAACGCCGCCCGAGGCAGTGAAATCACCCTTTTCATCGAACGCCCGCGATCATTGCCACCTGTGCATTTGCTACAGGCCGTGCACCGCGATGCAATTGCTACCGTCATTCCGGGGCTCTATGGTCGGCGCTGAGTTATCTGCGCAATAGGAGTTCCAGATGTCTGACTACGTGATCGAAACCCCGCCGGTCGTGGCACTGCCCGTGGTCGGAACCGACGCGCGCTTTCCGGTGCGCCGGGTGTATTGCATCGGTCGCAACTACGCCGCCCATGCGATCGAAATGGGCCATGATCCCGACCGCGAGGATCCGTTCTTCTTTCAGAAGAACCCCGACAACCTCGATGTGTCGGGGGAATTTCCCTATCCTGCGCGATCAGGCGATGTCCATCACGAGGCGGAGTTACTGGTGGCGCTGAAATCCGGCGGCACGAACATTCCGACGGACCGCGCGCTGGAGCATGTGTTCGGTTATGCGCTGTCGTTGGACATGACCCGTCGCGATCTGCAGGGGATCCAGAAAAAGATGGGCCGCCCGTGGGAAATCGCCAAGGCCTTCGAGCGCTCGGCGCCCTGCGGGCCCCTGCATCCGGTGGTCGAGGTCGGGCACCCGGATCACGGGCGGCTTGAGCTGACAGTGAACGGCGAGATCAGGCAGGAAGCTGACCTGAACCAGATGATCTGGAAAGTGCCCGAAATGATTTCCTATCTGTCGGAATATTTCGAATTGGCTCCGGGCGATGTGATCATGTCGGGCACCCCCTCGGGCGTCGCTGCGGTGCAAAAAGGCGATGTGATGGTGATGCGTATCGAAGGGCTGGGCGCGCTGGAAGTGACGGTCGTCTAGGGGCGGCTCCGGCGCGGCAACTCTGAAAACGTCAGGGGATGATCACGTCATACCGGCACTTGCGGCGATGATCGTGAACGGCGTTCCTCCGCTCAGGCGGCCGGCGCCAGATGTTGCTGCAGCCAACGCGCGGTGCGCAGCAAGCGGTCGTCTTTCTCGGCAGGGCCGATAAGCTGCACGCCGACCGGCAGCCCCTTTTCCCCCGCCAGCAGGGGCAAGGTCACGCAGGGAAGGCCTGCCAGCGTCCAGACCGTAGAAAAGATCGGATCGCCCGTGCCGCCCCCGAACCTCGGTGCTTCGCCGCTGGCTGCGGGGGCGACGATGGCGTCGAATTCGGCAAAGAAGTCATCAAAGAACGTTTCCGCCGAAGTCTTCACGGCCAACGCGTCTTGGTATGCGTCGATACTGATCTGACGGCCCCGCGTGATGATCGGTCTGAGTGTTTCGCTCAGCGCGTCCCAATGCCCCTCGAACGTCTCAGCAAGGTGCTGGCAGATCTCGTATTCGTGGATCCGCGCCTGCACGGCCACGAGGTTCGCCAGCTGGTCCGGGGCGGGCAGCCGGGTCACCTGCGGGCCCAGCCGACCGAGCACACCTTCCAGCGCCTCGCGGGCGTCGGATGACAGCCGGTCGTTGAACGGCAGATCGAACCAGGCCAGATCCGGCGTCACCGCCGCCTCGGCACGCGCCCCCGCGCCCATGTCGGGCAACGGACGGCCAAGGCTGCATGGATCGCGCTGGTCATAGCCGCTGATCGCATCGGTCAGCAGCGCGACATCGGCCAGCGACCTGCCAAAACAGCCGATCTGATCCAGCGACACCGAGGTCTGCAACAGCCCTTCGCGCGAGATCACGCCGCGCGTCGGCTTGAACCCGAAGACGCCGCAGAACGAAGCGGGGCGGATCACCGATCCGTTGGTCTGCGTGCCCACGGCCAGTGGCACATGTTGTGCCGCCACCGCCGCGGCCGACCCGCTGGAAGAGCCGCCCGGGCTGTGGTCGGGGTCGTGCGGATTGCGCGTCTCGTTGGCATGCACAAAGGCAAGCTCGGTCGTGACGGTCTTGCCCATGATCACGGCGCCCGCTTCGCGCAGGTGTTCGACGATACGGGCATCCCTATCGGTCTGTCGGCCCGCAAAGATTGGCGTGCCCCGCTGGGTCGGCATGTCGACCGTGTCGATGATGTCCTTGAGACCAACCGGCACGCCATGCAGCGGCCCCGTGGCCAGACCCGCCGCGCGGATCCGGTCGCATTCAACGGCCTGCGCCAGTGCGGCATCGGCGTCCAGATGCGCCCATGCCCGGATCTCCGGATCGGTCTGTTCGATCCGGGCAAGGCAGGATTTGACCAGATCGACCGAGCAAAGCCGCCTTGAGGCAATCGCCTGCGCCGCCTCGGTCGCTGTCAGGGTGTGGGGGGCATCGGTCATGGGAATTATTCACCAAACAGGAGTTCGGCGGAACCGTAGCGCGATGCCGGGGAAGATGTACATGGGCACCATCGACAGGATCACGCCCCCGAAGTGCCTCATGATCCGCCGCCTACGTCATGGGTCAGGGTTTCGCAGCCCGAACCACAACAGCAGCGGTGCGATAGCGCAGATGGCGCGCGAGGGCAAAACCGAGCCCCAGCGGCGCCGCGCCACAGATCAGCGCAAGAACGATCCTCAGCAGACGCAGCATGTTATTCGATCAGCATCTGCCCCGCGCAGTGTTCTACCGGCGTTTCAATCACCGGCTCTCGGCCGCCGCGCGGGGTTGAACCAGCCGTCTTCGCGCATCTGGCCCGACTGCCCGTAGGCATCAAGCGCATTCTGGTAACAGACCTTGCGCACCGTGCCGCTTTGCAGGGCAAGGCTGGCGGTCCTGGCCACGCCGAGGTCATCGTAAATGCCCCAGGCGCAGGCACTGTCGACGATGATCCCTTCACCGGCGTACTGCTTGAGCAATTCGACCATGCGGGCATTGCCAATCTTGGTCGAGGGATAGAACGAGAAGCGGGCCCAATAGCCGCGTTGCTGCGTTTCGGCGACCCTCTCTTCGTTGTTGTGATCGATGATCACCATCGAGGGATCGACGCCCATTTCCTCACAGACGTCCATCGACCGCGAGGTGCCGCGTTTCTTGTCTCGGTGGGGTCTGCTCGTCATATCCGATCTAGCCGATGGCCACGACACCCTCTTTCAGCGCAAAGCGGGGCAGCCATTCCATGACGCCCTCCGCCAGTTCCTCGTTGTTCGTCTCCTTTGAATTCAGCCCGACCGTGCAAGAGTGCCGGATGTCGAACTGGCTAGCGCGGAACCGCTCAAATCCGACGATGGTTGGCAGGTAATCCACATAGGTGCCGACAAAAGCGCGGGATCGTCGCGGAACGGTTTGACGGGGATCGAAAGCTCGGACGTGACGGGCGGCCCAGCGTTCCTGCGCGGACTAGACCAGAATGCGCGCAAGTTCGGGGTTTGCGCCCTCTTGCGATCGGCGACAGCGTGCTGCCGACGAACAGCGCCTTGAGGATCATGTGGTTCGAGCGGTGCTCGTCAAAGTGATCGCGCGGAAAGGGATCGTCATGGGCGATCACCTCGAACACCGCGCGGATGTTGGACCGCAGCCCCTCCACGACCTCGAATTCCAACGTCTCCGGCTCGGGATAGAGCGGCAGACCGCGTTAGAGCGCGATCATCTCGGACGTCCGATGTACGCCTGAGATCCTTGAACCGTTCCGAAAACGGGCGGTTCCCCACGGCGGTCAACAGCGCCAGCACCCGCGCCGCGCAATCGATGCTCCAACCTGACGGGTTCCATCCCGGATGCGCGGCATCGGCCCTTTGCAGATCGGCGTCGGCCCGCACACGCCGCACCTTGCGGAACTGGTGCGCCGGGGCGGGATGCTACCGCTCAGCCCGCGGTGACCTGCAGCGCGCAAGCCCGACGCTGGTGACCGGTCTGCCGCCGTCGGGGCACGGGGCGGTTGCGAACGGCTGGTGCTTTCGCAACCTGGCCGAGGTCCTGTTGTGGCGGCAACCCAACCAGCGGGTGCAGGGCGTGAAGATCTGGGATGTCGGCAAGCGGCGCGATCCTGATTTCGGGCCGCTGGTGATCTCGTCAGAGGCGGATTGCCTGCCCGAAGGCGCGATTGACGCGACCGACTTCAAGGCGCTCGTGCTGGATCACGTGTTTTCCTGAGCACGCTCAGATGCCCGACACCACGCACTGTAGTATCAGCGTCAGGGCAAAGCCCGCCACCGCCACCAGTGCAAGCCCGGTCTGCCCCGCCATCACGCAAAACGAAAACGCCAACAGGACCCCGGCCGCCAGCATCGCGTATCCGGCGGCGAACTCCGTGCCGACAGCAATCTCTCCCATCAGGATCGGCCGGTTCTTGCGTTCCTGTGCGTCGGTCTCGGCGATCGCGCCGTCCATCGCGTGCATCAAGCGCGATGCCCACCGCCTCGCCGTGGCGGACGTGGTGGTTGGTCAGCGCCTCAAGCTTGTGGGCCGACCAATGGCCAAAGTCGAGCGGTCGCGCCGATCCCATCTCGAACGGA
>JBFFQZ010000110.1:0-8608 GCA_041573235.1 Sulfitobacter sp.
GCGGAGGTGACCGGGGAGGCCGCGGGCCGCCCGCGTGTCGCGGCGGGGTAAGGTGGGGTGCCACCCCACCTTACGTTGACCAAAAAGCAAACGGAGCGTTTCAGTGTGAGGCTCGCGCCCTGCGATGGTCCTGTCGGCTGCACCCTTTCGCAGCGCGGTGCTCCGCCAGGCAGCGATTACTCTGCGGCGGTGCGTTTTGGCAGGACCCAATCGGCACGAGGGAAGTGGCAGGTATAACCGTTCGGGATCCTCTCAAGGTAATCCTGATGCTCGGGCTCGGCCTCCCAGAAGTCGCTGACCGGCTCTACCTCTGTCACCACCTTGCCGGGCCAGAGACCTGACGCCTCGACATCCGCGATGGTTTCCAGTGCGACGGCCTTTTGCGTGTCGTTTTCGAAGTAGATCGCCGAGCGATAGCTCATGCCCCTGTCGTTGCCCTGACGGTTGATCGTCGTGGGATCGTGGATCTGGAAGAACAGTTCAAGCAGATCGCGGTAGCTGAGCATGTCGGGGTCGAATATCACCTCGATCGCCTCGGCGTGGGTGCCGTGGTTGCGGTAGGTGGCGTTGGGGACATCGCCGCCGGAATAGCCGACGCGCGTGCTGATCACCCCTTTGCGTTTGCGGATCAGGTCCTGCATGCCCCAGAAACATCCACCGGCCAATACTGCGCGTTCGGTACTCATGCCACGTCCTCCACCTGATCGAGATATTTGCCGTATCCTTCGGCTTCCATGTCGTCCCGGTGAATGAACCGCAGCGACGCCGAGTTGATGCAGTACCGCAGACCGCCACGGTCGCGGGGCCCGTCGTTGAACACATGGCCCAGATGGCTGTCGCCATGGGTGCTGCGCACTTCGGTGCGGATCATGCCAAGAGTCGAATCGCTCAACTCCTGCACATGGGCGGGCTCGATCGGCTTGGTGAAGCTGGGCCAGCCACAGCCGCTTTCGTATTTGTCGCCAGAGGCAAACAGCGGCTCACCGGAGACGATATCGACATAGATCCCCGGCTCCTTGTTGTGCAGCAGCTTGCCCGTGCCCGGGCGTTCGGTGCCTGCCTGCTGCGTGACGTGGAATTCTTCGGCGGACAGGGCCGCGACAACGTCGGGGTTCCTGGTGTATTCCGGCATGGTGATCTCCTTGCGCTTTTGTCCCTGCATTAGATGGGGCTTTGACCGGGAAATCAAAGGGGTTTGATGTCGCGGTGAAACTGATTGTGAACTGGATGCGTGGTTGACGCGTAAGACAGACAGGAGGAACAGCAATGCGTTGGGTGATCTCGCTGGTTTTCGGATTTTGGGCAAGCGCCGTGATAGCGGGCCCGCAGGACGCGGTATTTCCGTCGATTGACGGGGGAAGCATCGCGCTCGTCGATTATGCCGGGCGTCCCGTTCTGGTCGTGAACACAGCGTCGCAATGCGGCTTTACCTATCAGTACGAAGGTCTGCAGGCGCTCTATGACCGGTATCGCAAGCGGGGATTGGTGGTGCTGGCTGTGCCCTCCGATGACTTCAACCAGGAGTTCGACAGCGCCGAGGAGGTCAAGAATTTCTGCGAGGTGAATTTCGGCCTCGATTTGCCGATGACCGACGTGACCCACGTGCGGGGCAACCGCGCACATGGTTTCTACAAAGCTGTGAAGGCCGAGACGGGCTTTGTTCCGCGCTGGAATTTCAACAAGATTCTGATTGGCCCGGATGGCGCTGTGGTCGGTACCTGGGGGTCGGTGACAAAGCCGCAGTCGGGTGCGATCACCTCGGCGATTGAGAATATCCTGAACTGAGGTACTCTGGGCGCCGGAGGACCTGACATGCCGAACACGCCCGACCTTGATGCTGCATATGCCCTGGAAACGCCCGAGGACAACCGGACACTTTATGCGCAATGGGCCACGACCTATGACGAAAGCTTTGCCGCCGGAATGGATTACCGGCTGCCGCAGATGGTGGCGCTGATACTGGCCGAGCAGATGCCGCAGGGACCGGTTCTGGATGTGGGTGCCGGCACCGGATTGGTGGCGCAGGCGTTTCCGATGCGGTCCATGCATGAGATGCACGCGCTGGATATCTCGCGTGCGATGCTGGATGTGGCCATGGCCAAGGGGCTGTACGCAAAGGCGATCGAGGCAGATCTGACGCAGCCCCTGTCCCTGCCCGAGGATACCTATGGCGCGGTGGTGAGCGCGGGCACCTTTACCCACGGCCACGTGGGTCCCGAGGCGCTGGACGCCCTGTTGCATATCGCGCGCAGCGGCGCGGTGTTCGTCCTGACCATCAACGCCGCGCATTTTGTCGAACGCGGGTTCGAGGCGAAATTCGCGGCACTGGCGCCGCGGATCAATGCCTATGAACTGCGTGAGGTGTCGATCTATGGGACTTCAGCGGATCCGGCGCGGCGCGGCGATACAGCCCAGATCGCGATTTTCCGCAAGCGCTGAGAGGCCTGCACCGGATCGTCTCAGGACCGGTCCGACCAGAGAACCTTGCCGTCGGATGCCTCGTGTCCCGGCGGGATGCCATAGGCCGCACGGTAGCTTTTTGAAAAATGCGAGAGCGATTTGAACCCGCAGGCGACGCAGACATCGGTTACGGACAGATCTGTCTGGCGCAGCAGGTTGCGCCCTTTTTCAAGCCGGATGCGCAGGTAATGCCGTTTGGGCGAGATCGACAGATGGCGCGCAAACAGCCGCTCCATCTGCCGTGTGCTGACGCCTGCGATCTGCGCGATCTCTTCGGGGGTCAGAGGGTCTTCGATGTTGTTTTCCATGATCTGAAGCGCCAGCAACAGCTTGAGGTTGCGCACTTCGGGCCGTGATTGCAGCGACATCCGCTGACCGACCGAATGGGCGCGCGGCACCGTATAGACCATCTGGTCGGCGACCCATGTCGCCAGCTCCGGCCCATAGTCTTCGCCCAGGCGGTGCAGCATCATGTCCATGGACGCCGCACCGCCCGCACAGGTGAACACCCGCCCGTCGATGGAAAAGATGCTGTCCTCCATGACGACATCAGGCAGCATTTCCGCAAGGGCGGTCTTGTATTCCCAATGGGTCGTCACGCGTTTGCCGCCCAGCAGCCCCGCAAGCGCGAGGATATAGGTGCCCGACGACAGCGCGCCGAAATCAATGCCGCGCCGCGCCTCGCGGCGCAGCCAGCTGAGCAACGCTTTCGAACTGGAGCTGCTTGCATTTTCGCCCGCGCAGACGATCAGGGTCTCGTCCCGGTCCAGCGCGGTCAGGGCGCTGTCGACGACGATCTGCACGCCGTTGTAGGCGGCAACCGGCGCGCCGGTTTCAGAGATCAGACGCCAGCGATAGAACGCGCGGCGCGACGGGTGGTGATTGGCCAATGACAGCACATCAAGCGCGCAGGAAAAGCCCAGCGTGGAAAAGCCGGGGATCAGCAGAAAGGCGTATGCCTTGGGCGGAGGCGTGTCGGTCATGGACAACAGGCTATGCCGTCGGGCGCTGCATGCTTGGCCTCAGGCGGCACGGCGTGTCGGTTTCAGACTTTGGTCTGGCGCGAGATCTGGACCGCCAGAATGCCCGCCGCGATGATCACCACGCCCATGATGTCGCGCGGACCAAGGGATTCTCCGAGCAGCAGCGCGGCAATGGCGACGCCGAAAAACGGGTTGAGGAAATGGAACGTCGCCGCGCGGGTCGCGCCGATGCGACCGACCAGCAGGAACCACACGAAGGTGGCCAGTAGGCCCGGCACAAGGCAGGTGTAGAGAAACGCGATGACGAGCGGCCAGCTGAAGGTCACCGCAGGGGTCTCGAACAGCAGGGTCGAGACGGCGAGCACACCAAAGCCCACCATCATCTGCAACCCGACCACCATCATCAGGTTTCCCCCGGCAGTGGCGTTGCGCACGGTGAGCGTGGCGATGGTCAGCGCCAGAACGCCGATAATGCAGAGCATCACGCCGACGATGTCCACGCCCTCACCGATCCGCGCGCCCATGATCAGGATCACGCCACCAAGCCCGACAAACAGCCCGACAATGCCCAATGGCCCAAGGCGTTGACCCATGACCGTCCAGGCGATCAGCGCGACCATCAGCGGCATGGTTGACGCGATGATTGCGGCCAGCGATGCCTCGATGGTCTGCATCGCGATAAAGAACAGGCCGAGGTATACGGCATTTTGCAGCACGCCAAACACGAAGGTGGCACGCCATTGCGCGCCCGTCAGTCGCCAGCTTTGTCCCAGTGCGCGGGCAATGGCGATGCCGACGATTCCGGACAACAGATAGCGCAGTGTGAGGGCGAACAGTGGTGTCGCATCGGCGACGATGATGCGCGCGGACGTGAAGGCGGAGGACCAGATCAGCGCAAAGGCAAGACCCATCAAGAGTGCGCGGATGTCCATGCGGTGTCCTTCAGCCATTTGCGGGGACCATCAGGCAGAACGGGGGCAACTGCAAGCGGCGCAAGGATGAAAAAGATGTCGGAAGCCATTTGTCCTGCGCGACCGGGCGATGCGCCATTCGGGTGCGCGCCCTTCGGGCATGAAAAAGGGGGCCGTTTTGCAACGACCCCCTCTTGCGTATCAGTCAGCCTGACGTCTTAGCCGTTCACACTGTCCTTGAGTGCTTTGGCGATGGTCATCTTGACGACCTTGTCGGCTTCTTTCTTGAACTGCTCACCTGTCGCAGGGTTGCGAACCATCCGCTCGGGACGCTCGCGGCAATAGATCTTGCCGACGCCGGGCAGGGTCACGGCGCCGCCACCGGACACTTCTTTGGTGATCAGGCTGCAGACCGCTTCGAGCGCTGCGCCTGCGGCTTTCTTGTCTTCGCCCATCTCTTCGGCCAGTGCGGCGACGAGTTGAGTCTTTGTCATTGGTTTGGTTGCCATTTGTTATCTCCTTCGACCGCCCGAATGTTGGGCCTCATGCGCAGAATGTAACGGTATGTTGTGAGCAAACACAACGAATAGTGGAAGGTTTTTGGTTAATTTCAGTTGTTTTTTCAGTTTTTCGGCCTCTTTGCCGCTCACAGAAAGGCAGTTTCGTCAAAAGAACGCAGTTTCCGACTGTGAATCCGCTCCAGAGGCATGTCGCGCAGCTGTTCCATTGCGCGGATTCCGATCATCAAATGGCGTGAAACCTGTGTTTTATAGAAGTCGGACGCCATGCCCGGCAGCTTCAATTCGCCATGCAGTGGTTTGTCGGAGACGCACAGCAGCGTGCCGTAGGGGACCCTGAACCGATAGCCGTTGGCGGCGATGGTCGCGCTTTCCATGTCCAGCGCCACGGCGCGCGACTGGCTGAGGCGGTGCACCGGGCCTGATTGATCGCGCAGTTCCCAGTTGCGGTTGTCGATGGTTGCGACGGTGCCGGTGCGCATGATGCGCTTCAGCTCATAGCCCTCGAACTGGGTGACCTGAGCGACCGCCTGTTCCAGGGCAATCTGGATTTCGGCCAGCGCAGGGATCGGCACCCAAACCGGCAGGTCGTCGTCAAGAACGTGGTCTTCTCGCAGATAGGCATGGGCCAGGACGAAATCGCCCAGAGCCTGGCTGTTGCGCAGGCCCGCGCAGTGGCCGACCATCAGCCAGGCATGCGGGCGCAGCACGGCGATGTGGTCGGTTGCCGTCTTGGCGTTGGACGGGCCGACTCCGATATTCACCAGCGTGATGCCCGATCCGTTCTCGCGCTTGAGGTGATAGGTGGGCATCTGTGGTGTCTTGGTCGAGGCGCTGAGCGGCGCGTCGCCATCGGTAATCTCCTCGTCCCCGGTCGAGACGAAAGAAGTATATCCGCTGTCGGGATCACGCAGCATGGCGCGGGCGAACTCTTCGAATTCGCTGACGTAGAACTGGTAGTTCGTGAACAGCACATGGCACTGGAAGTGGTCGGGATCCGTGGCCGTGTAATGCGCCAGGCGTGCCAGCGAATAATCCACACGCTGCGCGGTGAACGGGGCCAGCGCGCCGACGCCATCGGTGGAGTGGTAGGTGCCGTTGACGATGTCGTCGTTGGTGGTGCTGAGGTCGGGCACGTCAAAGACGTCGCGCAGGGTAAAGTCCGCGGCCCCCTCCTGCGGGATGTTCACCGAGGCGTCGCTGGTGACGGCGAAATGCACCGGGATCGGCGTGTCGGACGGGCCGATGATCACGGGTTGGCCGTGGTTTTCGATCAGCAGGCCGATCTGCTGAATCAGGTAGCTCCTGAACAGATCGGGCCGGGTGATTGTGGCCGAGTAGGTGCCGGGCGTCGAGACATGGCCAAAGCTGAGCCGCGTGTCGACCCGCGCGAATGTAGAGGTGGTGAACCGCACCTCGGGATAAAAGGCACGGATGCGGGTCTCGGGCGGCGCATCGGCCATCGAGGCCAGAAAATGCGTGCGCAGAAAATCGACCGACTGGTCGTAAAGCTCGGTCAGCCGGTCAACGGCGGCGGTGGCGTCCCTGAACTCTTCTGGTTGGGGCGTGTCGGGCGTGCGGATGGTGAAATGCTTCATCGTTTCTTCTTTTTATCATTATGTGGCGGTTTCTGGTAATTCAGTTGTCGGCAGATGACCCGGCCATCGGGTGTCATTTCACGATCAGGTCCACGAATTCGAAACTGCGCACATCGACAAGGCCCAGATCGGATATCCTGAGCTCAGGGATCACGACGAGGGCAAGCAGCGAATGCTGCATGTATGCGTTGTTGAGCGTGCAGCCGCAATCGCGCATGGCCTGCATCATCTGATCGGCTTTCGCGGCAACCTCGGCCGCGGGACGGTCCGACATCAGGCCCGCGACAGGCAGATCGACGGTGGCAAGGGCGGTGCCGTCGCGAAAGATCGTGATGCCGCCACCCAGGGCGCGCAGGTGGTTGGCCGCCAGCGCCATCTGTTCGGCGTCCGTGCCGACGACGATCATGTGGTGGCTGTCATGCGCCACGGTCGAGGCCATGGCCATCCGCCCCTTGTAACCAAAGCCCGACACCAGCGCGTTGACCACGCCGCCCGTGGCGCGGTGCCGCTCGACCAGGGCGATCTGGCAGACGTCGTCATGGGCGGTCACGCGCCCTTCGGTCACCGGCAACTCGAACTGAAGCGCCTTGGTCGGCGCCTGGTTTTCCACGACGCCGATCACGTTGGCAGTGACCGCGTTGGCGCCTGCGGGGGCCGTGATGGCGAAATCCTCGGCCGTCAGGTCGCGGGCCATGTTCACCGTCTGCCGGGCGCTGTCGGGCCATGCGTAATGCGGGCAGTCGACAAGGCAGACACCGTCCTGCGCCACGATCTGGCCCCGGGCGATTACTGTCTCGATGGGCAGGGTTTTCAGGTCCGACGACAGGATCACATCGGCGCGGCGCCCCGGTGTGAGCGACCCGATTTCGCGCTCCAGTCCAAAGTGCGTGGCGGTGTTGATCGTTGCCATCTGCAGCGCCACCAGCGGGTCGCAGCCGCAGGCGATGGCGTGGCGGACCACGCGGTTCATGTGACCCTCGTTTACCAGCGTGCCGGAATGGCAATCATCGGTGCACAGGATCATGTTGCGCGGATCGAGCCCCTTTTCCGTGATCGCCGTGATCTGCGTTTCCACGTCATACCACGCCGAGCCGAGCCGGATCATCGCGCGCATGCCTTGCCGCATGCGGGTGATCGCGTCGGCCTCGCAGGTGCCCTCGTGGTCATCCGCCGGACCGCCAGCGACATAGGCGGCAAAGGCAGGCCCCAGATCCGGCGAGGCATAATGCCCGCCCACCGTTTTACCTGCGGCTTGCGTTGCCGCGATCTCGGCGAGCATCTGCGGATCGGCGTTCGAGACACCGGGAAAGTTCATCATCTCGCCCAGACCGACGATGCCGGGCCATGCCATGGCCTCGGCCACGTCGCCGGCGGAAATCTCGAATCCGGTGGTTTCCAGACCCGGTGCCGAGGGCGCGCAGGACGGCATCTGCGTGAAGATGTTGATGGGCTGCATCAGCGCCTCATCATGCATCATCCGCACACCTTTCAGGCCGAGCACATTGGCGATCTCATGCGGGTCGGTGAACATGCTGGTGGTGCCGTGGGGGATCACGGCGCGGGCGAATTCAGCGGGGGTCAGCATGCCGGATTCGATATGCATATGCCCATCGCACAGCCCCGGAATCATGTAGCGACCCCTGGCCTCGATGATCTGCGTATCGGGGCCTTTGCAATGGGATGCGTCCGTGCCGACAAATGCGATGCGGCCACAGCGGATGGCGATGTCGTGATCCGGCAGCGCTTCGCGGGTGTGGACGTTGACCCAGGTGCCGCCGGTAATGATCATGTCGGCAGGCGCGCGCCCGGCGGCCGTGGCGATCAGGTCGTTGGCCACATCGGGCCAGGCGGGAAGTGTCCGGGGGAAAGTTTCTTGCGTCATGGCGCAATATTCCACAGGGTCTGAGCAGGTTCAAGCGGGAGTGGTGGTCATGGACTATGACACAATCGGACCGGCCGCGTTTGGCGCGGGTCTGCGGGGCATGGGAATGAACCTGCTGGTGCGGGACGTGGGCGCGCAGGTCGCGTTCCTGAAGACGCTGTTCGGAATGCGCGCGCATCAGCCGACGGCGGATTTCGCGATCATGGTCTATGGCAGCGACGTGTTTCAACTGCATTGCGATGGGACCTATCATTCC
>JBFFQZ010000111.1:0-8594 GCA_041573235.1 Sulfitobacter sp.
GATCGGCTTCACCGAAGACCGCACCAGCGCGATCGTCGCTGAAAAGCTGCGGTCCTACGGCGTGGACGAAGTCCACACCGGACTGGGCAAGACCGGGGTGGTCGGGTTGATCCACGGCAAGCAGAAGGGGAACCGGCGGGTCGGCCTGCGGGCGGATATGGACGCGCTGCCGCTGCATGAGATCACCGGGCTGGAGTATAGCTCGAATAACGATGGGGTGATGCATGCCTGCGGGCACGACGGCCACACGACGATGCTGCTGGGCGCGGCCAAGCATCTGGCGGCGACGCGGGATTTCGACGGCACGGCGGTCGTCGTGTTCCAGCCCGCCGAAGAGGGGCTGGGCGGCGCGCGGCAGATGATCGCGGACGGCCTGTTCCAGCAGTTCCCCTGTGACGAGATCTATGGCATGCACAACATGCCCAACGGTCAGCCGGGTAAGGTCGGCATCTGCAAGGGTGTCGCGATGGCGGGTGCCGCGTTCTTTGACATCAAGGTCACCGGCAAGGGAAGCCATGCCGCGCGGCCCTCGGACGGGCGCGATGCCCTGATCATCGGGGCCAGCCTCGCGACCGAGCTTCAGACCATCCTGAGTCGCAATGTCCCGCCTCTGGACACCTGCGTGCTGTCGGTCACGCAGCTGCATTCCGGTGCCGCATACAACGTGGTGCCCGAGATCGCGACGCTGGCGGGCACGATCCGCTATTTCCGTGATGAGATCTATGAACTGGCGGCCGAGCGGATGCAGGCGCTGTGCGACGGGTTTGCCCTGGGCCACGGGGTTGAGATCAGCCTTGATCTGCGCAACGTGTTCGACGTGCTGATCAACGACGATGCCCTGTCGGATGCCTATCTGGCCGCTGCTGCCGATATCGTGGGGGCGGAAAACACCTATGACAAGGATCAGCCCGCGACCGGGTCCGAGGATTTCGCGGATATGCTGAAGGTGGTGCCCGGGGCCTATTGCGTGGTCGGCCATGCGGGCACCGTTCCCCTGCACAACCCGGCCTTCACGCTGGATCCTGAAATCCTGCCGATCGGGGCGTCCATCATGGCGCGGATGGTCGAAAAGCGACTTCCGCTCTAGGATGCCTTCACCGCCGGGCGCGGGCGGTGCAGTGGAAGATCCGGCATCACGGCCTGCATTCGCAAGAACGCAGGCCGTGCGCGGTTAACGTTTGCCGTAGTACAGGCCGACCACATGCTCGGCCTCTGCGAAGAACAGCCAGCGAGCGGTCAGCACCCCCGCCACATGCATCAGAACGGCAATGGCCGCCAACATGTGGTGGAACGGCAAGAGCAGCATCACGATGGGCCCGGCAGCCATCAGGGAGATGGCGATCACGCGCAACTTCTGCGCGTGCTTGCGCCCAACCACATGGACGAATTCGCGCAGAAGATAGTTGGTTCCGGTATGTGGCGGCTCGAACGCGCGAACTTTGCCGATCTTGCCCAGCCCGGTGGCCGTCGCCATGTTGGTGCCGCTGTTCCGGAGGGCGCTGTCGCCACGCATCCAGGTTGCGACCTGCACACCGCCTGCCAGCGCGAGCAGGGCCAGCGCCCAGACCACCTGACCCGACAACAGCGCGCCGCCCGCGATGCAAAGCGACAGAAAATTGGCGGGTGTATAAAGGCTGTTCCACCGTGGCACGGTCTTGAGCTGCCCATAGATCATCGAGGTCGTGAACACCGTCCCCAAAGAAGCCGCCGCGCCCAACAGGCCGAGAGCGGTCCAGCGTTGCCCGAAAAACACGAGGCCCGCGCCATAGACCGCCATCAGGACCAATGCGGCGACCGCGCACCAGGCCTCGCGCGACAGCCAGCTGGTCTTCCATTGGCTGAACGCCTTGAGCGCCCGTTCTGGGTGACCGAGGTGAAATGTCGAAGAGATCAACCCACCCACGGCCAGCAGATAGGCAATGGCGAAAAAGGCAAAGGCGGTCCAACCGGTGACAGCCGGCATGCCGAGGCCGAGAAAGATCAAAAGGCCAAAGCCGAGACCGGAGAAGGTGGAGAAGAAGATAACGGAAGGAGCCGGATGCATCAGAGTTTCTCCAGTGTCTTGTCAAGCCAGCCAAGGAAACCCTTGGGCTCGGTCGCGATTGGTTCGAGGAAGGGCGCGAGGATGTCGATCTGCGCATCTTCCTGCGCCAGTTGGTCCTTTGGACGCGGCGGCAGGTATTTGTTGACGGGCTTGGTGCCCTGTTCGGGCATCAGGTCCATGCCGCCCCGCTCGGCGACCAGCTGGGAGACGTCCGAGTTGGGATCGCCCAGATCGCCAAAATGCCGCGCGCCCGCCGGGCAGGTGCGTACGCAACTCGGCACGCGGTCCACCTCGGGCAGGTTTTCGTTGTAGATGCGGTCGACGCAGAGGGTGCACTTCTTCATCACGCCCTCGGCCTGGTCCAGTTCGCGCGCGCCGTAGGGACAGGCCCAGGCGCAGAGCCCACAGCCGATGCAATCGCTTTCGTTCACCAGAACGATACCATCCTCGACACGCTTGTAGCTGGCGCCGGTCGGGCAGACGGTGACGCAGGGCGCGTCTTCGCAGTGGAGGCAGGATTTGGGGAAATGGATCAGTTGCGCCGCGCCGTCGCTGGGCTGTACCTCGTAACTGTGCACGCGGTTGAGAAATGTGCCGGAGGGGTCGGCGCCATAGGGGTCCTGATCGCTCAGCGGGGCGCCGTAGTTTTCGGTGTTCCAGCCCTTGCAGGAGATGACACAGGCGTGACAGCCCACGCAGGTGTCCAGATCTATGACAAGGCCAAGCTTCTTTTCAGTATGCGATGGGAGTTCGGTCATGTTCTATCCTTGCCGCAGGGAACGGATTTTTTTGAAAAATCCGGGCAAATTTTTTCAAAAAATTTGATTTTCATTTGCCGACCTTCCATTTCAATTCCGCAGGCCCGACGCCAACGGGCGATTTGATCGGGCGTAAGTTTGGCTGCGATTGCGCGTCTGCGGGCGCTTCGACTTTCTTGACGGCGACCTTCAGGTCAAACCACGCGGCCTGCCCGGTAATCGGATCCGAGTTCGCCCACCGCAGCCCGTCGCCCTTGGGCGGCAACAGCTCATGTATCAGGTGGTTCAACAGGAAGCCTTTGGTCGCTTCCGGCGCATCCTCTTCCAATGCCCAGGCGCCCTTGCGTTTGCCGATCGCGTTCCACGTCCAGATCGTATTCTCGTTCAGTGCCGCCATCTCCATCACAGGCACCGTGATGGCGCCGTGGGGTGACGTGATTTCGGCCCAGTCGCCATCGCTGAGTCCATTCGCCTGCATCAGCTTGGTCGGCAGATACATTGGATTGCGCCCGTGCAACTGACGCAGCCACGCGTTCTGCGAGCCCCACGAGTGGTACATCGCCATCGGTCGCTGTGTCAGCGCCGTCACCGTGAAGCCCTCGTTGCCTTGCTGGTCGGTTTCGTACCAGATCGGCAGCGGCGACATCGTCGCCTTGATCCGAGGCCGCAGGTGGTCGGGCGGTTGGCGGTCGCCATGCCCCTCGGCGGCGATCTGGAATTTGCGCATCGGCTCGGAGTAGAGCGTGAACAGATAGGGCTGTGGGCTGTCGTAAAGACCCATCTTGACCGCCCAGTCCTGATACGCCCGGTTCCAGGGTTTGTAATAATTCGCGCCATCCGGGATGTGTTCGACAAAGAAGCCGCCGTTTTCGATGTAGCGGTCGATCTGGTTCTCGTTCACCCCGCCGCGGCCAGATTGTGTTCCGTCCTCGCCCATCCGCCAGCCTGCCAGCGGCCCGATGCCCGGACGGCGTTCGTGGTTGGTGATATAGTCGGCGTAGTCGGCATATTTCTGGCTGCCGTCCTCGTTGGTGAAGGCGGGCAGCCCCAACTTTGCACCCAGATCGCACAGGGCGGATTGGAAGCCTTTCACATTGCGATCCGGTTCGACCACGGGCCAGCGGATGGCATCCGCCGCGGCATCCGCTTCGCAGATCGGGCGATCCAGCAGCGAGATACAATCGTGCCGCTCGAGGTAGGTGGTGTCGGGCAGGATCAGGTCTGCATAGGCGACCATTTCCGAGCTGTAGGCATCCGAGTAGATGATGCGCGGGATGACGTACTCGCCGTCCTCGCCCTTGTCGGTCAGCATCTCGATGACACCCTTGGTGTTCATCGAGGAATTCCAGGACATATTTGCCATGTACATGAACAGCGTGTCGATCTTGTAGGGATCGCCCGCATGGGCGTTCGAGATCACCATGTGCATCATCCCGTGCACCGACATCGGGTTTTCCCAGGTAAAGGCCTTGTCGATGCGGACGGGCTTGCCGTCTTCCGTGAGGGCGAGGTCCTCGGGGCCGTGCACGAAGCCCAGGTGTGGCCCGTTGAGCGGCGCACCCGGATTCACGCCCACGTGGGGGCGCGGATGGGCTGTGGCGGGTTTGGGATAGGGGGGCTTGAAGCGGAAGCCGCCGGGCACTTCGACCGTGCCCAGAAGGATCTGCAGCGTATGCAGCGCGCGGCAGGTCTGAAACCCGTTGGCATGGGCCGAGATGCCGCGCATGGCATGGAACGACACCGGGCGGCCGGTCATGCTCTGGTGGGTTTCGCCACGGAAATCGGTCCAGACATGAGGCAGCTCGAACGCCTCTTCAAAGGCGACGCGGGCAAGCTCCGAGGCAATGGTACGGATGCGTTTTGCCGAGATGCCCACGCGCCCGGCCACGGCCTCGGGCGCGTATTGATCGTCCAGATACATATCCGCCATCTGGTGAAACACCGGGCGATGGGTGATGCCGTCGACGGTGTGGGTCGCCGAGAGATCGGGACGCACGCCTTTCTGGTCGAACGGCGTCAGCTTTCCGGTCTTGCGGTCTATCACCAGTTCCTTGCCGTCCTCGTCGCGCAGCTTCAGGCCGAACTCGGGCGATTTTTCATCCCCGTTGAGCAGCACGGCGGCATCGGTGTATTGCGCGAGGTAATGCAGGTCGATCTTGCCCGCCTTCATCAGGCAGTGGATCATCGACAGGATGAACAACCCGTCCGTGCCGGGCGTGATGCCGACCCAATCATCGGCAACGGCGTTGTAGCCGGTGCGGATGGGGTTCACCCCGATCACCCGCGCGCCGCGTTTCTTGATCTTGCCGATGCCCATCTTGATCGGGTTGCTGTCGTGGTCTTCGGCCACGCCGAACAGCATGAAAAGCTTGGTGTGGTCCCAATCGGGTTGCCCGAATTCCCAGAATGCGCCGCCCATCGTATAGATGCCCGCCGCCGCCATGTTGACCGAGCAGAAGCCGCCGTGCGCCGCATAGTTCGGCGTGCCAAATGACTGTGCCCACATGGATGTGAACGACTGCGACTGATCCCGCCCGGTGAAGAACGCGAGCTTGGACGGATCCGTTTCTCGGATCGGTTTCAGCCAGCCAGCGGCGATGTCATAGGCTTCTTCCCACGAGATTTCCTCGAACTCACCCGATCCGCGTGGGCCGACCCGCTTGAGCGGGGCACGCAGGCGCGAAGGCGCATTGTGCTGCATGATCCCGGCCGAGCCCTTGGCACAGAGCACACCCTGGTTGACCGGGTGGTCGCGGTTGCCTTCGATATAGGCGACCTTGCCGTCCTTGAGGTGCACATTGATGCCGCAGCGACAGGCGCACATGTAGCAGGTTGTCTTGCGTACCTCGTCAGAGACTTTCGGGCTCAGGTCCAGCACGGGCTGTTTGTGGGTCATCTGTGTCTCCTGGCGGTTATTTCGCGGCCTGTAGCGCGGTTACGGCGATCATGTTGGTCACGTCTTGGGCGGTGCAGCCACGAGACAAGTCATTGGCGGGTTTCGCAAGCCCTTGAAGCACCGGGCCGATGGCGTCGCAGCCGCCGATGCGCTGGGCGATCTTGTAGCCGATGTTGCCCGCGTCGAGATTGGGAAAGATCATCACGTTGGCGTGCCCGGCCACATCCGATCCGGGCGCCTTGGACGTTCCGACTTCGGGCACGAAGGCCGCGTCGAATTGCAGTTCGCCGTCGGCAGGAATGTCGGGATGCGCGGCGCGCAGCAGCTCCAGCGCATCGGTGACCTTGGTCACGCGTTCGTGGCGCGCCGATCCCTTTGTCGAAAAGCTCAGAAGCGCGACCTTTGGCCGATCGCCAAGCAGTTGCGTGCAGGAGCCGGCAGATTGCGCGGCAATCGCGGCCAGTTCGGCGGCGTCGGGGTCGATCACCAGCCCGCAGTCGCCAAAGACCATCGCGGGGCGGCCTGAGGGGTGGTTTTCGGGCAACACCATCAGAAAGAAGGACGAGACCAGCGCCGCGTCCGGGGCCTTGCCAATCATCTGGAGCGCGGCACGCACGGTATCGGATGTCGTTGCCACGGCCCCGCCTACGGTACCGTCGGCGTCGCCGTTGCGCACCATCAGCGCGGCAAAGACAAGCGGATCGCGCGCCTGAATTTCCGCGATCTCGGTGCTGATGCCCTTGTGCTTGCGCAGATCGTGGTACAGCGCGGCATAGGTGGCCGTGCGGGCAGAAGTTTGGGGATCTTCGATGATCAGACGCGCGTTGGGGGCGGCGCCGACCTCGGTCAGGCGGGCCTCGACCTCGGCGGCAGGCCCGATCAGGGTGATCGGCCCCATGCCCGCTTCAAGGGCTGCCAGCGCACCGGCCACGACCCTGGGATCGTGGCCTTCGCTCAGAACGATGTGGGCAGGCCGGGCGGCTGCGCGGTGTTGAAGATCGCGCAGAACGCTCATATCGGCCTGACCCTTTGTTGGTGTGCTGCTCTTGGCACGTTTCAGACTGTCGGCTCACGCATGTCGGCGGGGTCGATGCCCGCGACGGAGACTGGTTTCTTCATCGCGTCACGGCGGAAGGGGTCGCCCAGCTCCTGGTTGATCATCGCTTCGATCAGCGTGGTTTTGCCATGCTTCATCTGGTCTTCGATCGCCTGATTCAGGGCGGCTGTCAGCTCTTCCTGCGTGCGGGCCACGACACCCACAAGGCCGCAGGCCTTGGCGATGCCGGCATAGCTGACCTGCTCGTCCAGCTCGGTGCCGACGAAGTTGTCGTCGAACCACAGGGTCGAGTTGCGCTTTTCCGCGCCCCACTGGTAGTTGCGGAAGACGATCTGCGTCACTGGGGGCCAGTCGCCGCGGCCGATCGCCGTCAGCTCGTTCACCGCGATGCCGAATGCGCCGTCACCGGCAAAGCCGACCACTGGCGTGTCGGGGCAGCCGATCTTGGCGCCGACAATGGCGGGCAGGCCGTAACCGCAGGGGCCGAACAGGCCCGGTGCCAGGTATTTGCGGCCTTTGGTGAAGGACGGATAGGCGTTGCCGATGGCGCAGTTGTTGCCGATGTCGGAGGAGATGATCGCCTCCTGTGGCAGCGCCTGCTGGATCGCGCGCCATGCCATGCGGGGCGACATCCAGTCCGGTTTGGCCGCGCGGGCGCGTTCGTTCCAGTTCGTACCGGGATCGTCCTGCTCCTCGGTCATCGAGGTCAGTTCCTGTGCCCATGCCGATTTGGTCTTGCCGATCAGCGCCTTGCGGTCGTCGCGGTCGGTGTCGCCCGCCGTGTCGGCCAGTTTCGCGGTGATCGCGTTCGCCACTTTGGCCGCGTCGCCGACGATGCCCACGGTGACTTTCTTGGTCAGGCCGATGCGGTCTGGGTTGATGTCGACCTGGATGATCTTCGCATCCGCGGGCCAGTAATCAATACCGTAGCCGGGCAGGGTCGAGAACGGGTTCAGGCGGGTGCCGAGACACAGCACCACATCCGCCTTTGAGATCAGCTCCATGCCGGCCTTGGAGCCGTTGTAGCCCAACGGGCCCGCGAACAGGGGGTGGTTGCCGGGGAACGCATCGTTGTGCTGGTAGCCGACGCAAACAGGCGCATCCAGACGCTCGGCCAGCAGGCGGGACGCTTCGATGCCGCCCTGCGCCAGCACCACGCCGGCGCCGTTCAGGATAACCGGGAATTTCGCGGTCGACAGCATTCCGGCCGCGGCCTCGATTGCTTTCTCGCCGCCCTGAGGACGCTCGAAGTCGACGACTTCGGGGATCTCGATGTCGATCACCTGGGTCCAGAAGTCGCGCGGGATGTTGATCTGCGCGGGGGCGGAGGCGCGTTTGGCCTGCATGATCACCCGGTTCAGAGTTTCGGCCACGCGCGAGGGGTCGCGGACTTCTTCCTGGTACGCGACGCAGTCGGCGAAGAGGTTCATCTGCTCCATCTCCTGGAAGCCGCCCTGACCGATGGTCTTGTTGGCGGCCTGCGGCGTGACCAGCAGCAGGGGCGTGTGATTCCAGTATGCGGTTATACCCTATATTTTAAAATGTATTGAGCCGAGCGCCTGGTCAAGTGAATCAGAGTGCGCCTTAATGATTCGCGACCTGAAACGCGAATTTCGCATTTATCAGGAGTTGACTGGTGCCGCGGGCGTGCCCTATGTTGCCCCTCTGATCGATACCGGCGAGCAAATCGTACTTCCGATAAAGCACCCACGTGGGAAACCAGTTTCGGAAATCGACGTTAGAAAACTCACACTAGTGGAGCGTTTAACAGCGATACGTTCAGCCGCAATTGCACTCGAGACCGTACATGGCCGTGGTGTTGTTCATGGAAACTTGAGC
>JBFFQZ010000112.1:0-8537 GCA_041573235.1 Sulfitobacter sp.
CGCCTTTGGGTTGGCTGCGGCGAGCATCGGGTCGGACACCGGTGGATCCGTTCGTATCCCCTCGGCGTGGAACGACCTGGTCGGATTGAAGACGACGCACGGGCGGCTGAGCCTTGAGGGCGTGGTGCCGCTGGCGTTGAAGCTCGATACCATCGGGCCGCTGTGCCGGTCGGTCGAGGACGCGGCGCTGCTGACGGCGCTGCTGGAGGGGTCAAAGGCGCCGGACCTGCGCGGCGCGACGCTGGTGGGGCGGCGGTTCGCCGTTCTGGACACGGCGGTGATGGACGACATCGCCGAGGCCCCCAAGGCGGCCTTTGACGGCGCGGTTGCCATGCTGCGCGATGCGGGTGCCGTGATCGAGACGCTGAAGGTAGATGCGGTGGCAGAGGCGCTGGCCGTGGCGGGGCCGCTTGTGACCTCGGAGGCATATGGCCTGTGGCGTGACGTGATCGAGGCGGCTCCGGACAAGATGTATTCCGAAATCCTCATGCGGTTCCGGCTTGGCAAGGAACATTCCGGCCCCGATTACGTCGCGGCCTGGGCCAAGCTGGATGCCGCGCGACTGGCCTATGACCGCGCGACCGCGGGCTTTGACGCCGTGCTGGCGCCGACCGCGCCGATCCTGCCGCCGAACCTTGAGCGGTTGAACACGGATCACGCCTATTACACCACTCAGAACCTGATGGCGCTGCGCAATACGCGTATCGGCAACCTGCTGGGGCTGTGTTCGCTGACGTTGCCGACCGGCACGCCAAGTTGCGGGTTGATGATGATGGGGGCACCCGGTCAGGACACGGCGCTTTTGCGACTGGGGGCGGCGGCGGAACGCGTGTTGCGCTGAGGGACCACAAAGCCACAAAGCCCGGACGTCGCACGGGATTATCCTAGACGGCGGGCGGGCGTTTGAGCTACCTTGGGCCAAACGGGGCGATAATGATCCCGATCTGAGGCAGTCTTGATGAATTTTCCTGAGCGGTTTTCGAACCTTCCGGCTCATGTGTGGCCCCGTCTGCGCGCCCTTCTGGACGTGCACGAAGGGGGTGGCCCCATGATAGAGATGACCATTGGCGAGCCGAAACATGCGTTTCCGGCCTGGGTAACGGATGTGATTGCCGACAATGCCGCCGGTTTCAACCGCTATCCGCCGAACGATGGCTCGCCCGAGCTGCGGGGCGCCATCGCCGCGTGGATCGCGCGACGCTATGGCGTGCCGGTGGATGCGGACAGCCAGGTGATGGCGCTGAATGGTACGCGTGAGGGGCTGTACAACGTGGTGATGGCGCTGTGCCCGGAAACGAAGAACGGCCGCACGCCCGCGATCCTGATGCCGAACCCGTTCTATCCGGTCTACATGATCGGGGCGATTTCGGGGGGGTGTGATGCGGTCATGGTCAACGCCACCGCCGACACCGGCCACCTGCCGGATTTCAGCACGGTCGACGCCGAGACGCTGGACCGGACGGTCGCGGTTTACGTCTGCTCTCCGGCTAACCCGCAGGGCGCCGTGGCCGACCGGGCCTATTGGGAAACCCTGATCGGGTTGGCGGAGACGCATGATTTCCGCATCTTCGCCGATGAATGTTATTCCGAGATCTATCGGCACGATCCGCCTGTCGGCGCGATCGAGGTGGCGCATGAGATGGGCGTTGATCTGAACCGGGTGGTGATCTTTCACAGTCTGAGCAAGCGGTCGAACCTGCCGGGGTTGCGCGCGGGGTTCGTGGCCAGCGGTGCCGCGGTGATGCGCGAGATCAAGCAGCTGCGCAACTTTGCCGGTGCGCCCTTGCCGCTGCCCTTGCAGGCGGCTGCGGCGGCGGTCTGGGCGGATGAGGCGCATGTGGTGGAAAACCGCGCGCTTTATGCCGAGAAATTCGATCTGGCCGACCGGATCCTTGGCAATGTGCCGGGGTACGTCAGCCCGCAGGCCGGGTTCTTCCTGTGGTTGCCGGTGGCGGATGACGAAGAGGCAGCCGTCAAGCTGTGGCGCGAGACGGGCGTGAAGGTGCTGCCGGGCAGCTATCTGGCGCAGGACGTACCGGGGCAGGAAAACCCCGGCAAGAAATACATCAGGGTGGCCCTCGTGGCGCCCAAGGACGAGACGGAGCGGGGCCTGATGGCCATCCGCGATTGTCTTTTTGCGGTATAGAGGGACAGGGTAATGGCATATCAGACACGCGGGCGCGAGCCGCTGCTGGACAGCACCACCGCCGAGGCGATCGAGAAACGTGGCAAGGAATTGCTGGGTGTCGTGCTGATCGTGCTTGGTGTGATGGCGGCGATGATGATCGGAAGCTACACGCCGGATGATCCCAATTGGATGCTGGCGACCGATGCGCCCGCGCAGAACTGGCTGGGCCGGGTCGGCGCGTCGCTGGCTGCTCCGCTGTTCATGATCGTGGGCTGGGGCGCGTGGGGCGTGGCAGTGATCCTGCTTGTGTGGGGTGGGCGGTTTGCCTTGCACCGGGGGCAGGAGCGGGCCATGGGGCGGCTGATCTTTGCGCCTATCGCGGTTGCAGCGGGGTCGATTTATGGCGCCACGCTGACGCCGGATGCGGCATGGTTGCAAACCCACAGCTTCGGTCTGGGTGGTCTGTTCGGCGACACGGTGATGGGGGTGATCCTGACGGTGCTGCCGCTTGGGTCGACATTCGCGATCAAGCTGATGTCGGTTGCGATGGGTCTGGGGATCCTGGTGCTGGGCGCTTTCGTGCTGGGATTTACACGCGCCGAGCTGGTGCGTTTCGCGCGGTTCCTGTTGGTCGGGACGATCATGGTCTATGCCCTGCTGATGGCTTTGTTGGGGCGTGGGGCCTCGGGTGCCGTGGCGGCGGCGCAGCGGATGCAGGTCAAGCAGGCCGAGCGCCGCGAACAGCGCCGTATGACGTCCCTGGCGGATGCAGCGCAGGCCGCGGCTGAGCCGCAGGCGACCACCCCGGCCCTCGCAGCGGTGCGCAAGCTGTCAGCAATGCAGGGCCATGCGGTGGCGGACCAGGCGCATGATGCATATGTCGAAGCTGAGCCAAGGGGCGGGCTTCTGGCGCGGATGCCGGGGCTGATCAAACGCCCCGATGTCATGCCGGAGCCGGAGCTGGTGGAGCATGACCGCGAAATCGTTCTTGAAGACATGCCCAGCGAGGACCGCATCAGGTCCAAGATTTCCGATGTGATCCGCAACCGCGTCCGGTCGACGACCGCAGTTCATGTGCCTGCGACGGCACCGCTGACACGTGGGCGCGGGCGCGGCCCCGATCCGTTGGTTCTGAATACGACCCGTCCTGAGCCGCCCCTGACCGCGGCACGGGTGCCTTCCTCGGCGACGGTGCCGACAGAGCCACCGCTGACCGCACGGCAGGCCGCACCGGTCGAAAGCTATGGCAGCGTCGAGGACGCCGCGCCGTCTGAGGAATATGGCGCATCCTGTGAAGACAACATCAACATTTTCCGGGAACCGGAGGTTGTTGAAGAGGCGCTTCCGCTGCGGAGCGCGCGCGCGGCCGACGCCCCGCCGCCGATTCCGGTGGCCGAGCCAAAGCGCGTGGTGAAACAGCCGATCCGCAAGCCGATGCAGCCGAGCAAACAGGCGCTGGCCGAAGCGCAGCCCGGTCTGTCGTTCGACGATACGCATCCCGGGTTCGAACTGCCTCCGCTGGCGCTTTTGGAAAGCCCCGAGAGCGTGCCGCGCCTGCATCTGAGCGATGAGGCGCTGGAGGAAAACGCGCGGATGCTGGAGACAGTGCTGGACGACTATGGCGTCAAGGGCGAGATCGTCGCGGTGCGCCCCGGTCCCGTTGTGACGATGTACGAGCTTGAGCCGGCGCCCGGTCTGAAGGCGAGCCGGGTGATCGGCCTTGCCGATGACATCGCGCGGTCGATGGCGGCGTTGTCCGCGCGGGTCTCGACGGTGCCGGGCCGTTCCGTGATCGGGATCGAGTTGCCGAATGAAAACCGTGAAAAGGTCGTGTTGCGTGAAATTCTGGCCAGCCGTGATTTCGGCGACGGCAACCAACGCCTGCCGTTGGCGCTGGGTAAGGACATCGGCGGTGAGCCTGTGGTGGCGAACCTGGCCAAGATGCCGCATCTGCTGATCGCGGGGACCACGGGGTCGGGCAAATCGGTGGCGATCAACACGATGATCCTGTCGCTGCTCTATAAGCTGACGCCGCAGGAATGCCGGATGATCATGATCGACCCCAAGATGCTGGAACTGTCTGTTTATGACGGCATCCCGCATCTGCTGTCGCCCGTGGTCACGGACCCCAAGAAGGCGCTGGTGGCGCTGAAATGGACCGTGGGCGAAATGGAAGACCGCTATCGCAAGATGTCCAAGATGGGTGTGCGCAACATTGAAGGCTACAATGGCCGGGTACGCGAGGCGCTGGCCAAGGGCGAGATGTTCAGCCGCACGGTGCAGACCGGGTTCGACGAGGATACCGGCGAGCCGATTTTCGAGACCGAGGAAAACACACCCGTCGCGCTGCCCTATATCGTGGTGGTCGTGGACGAGATGGCGGATCTGATGATGGTCGCGGGCAAGGAGATCGAGGCCTGCATCCAGCGTCTGGCACAGATGGCGCGGGCCAGCGGCATCCACCTGATCATGGCCACGCAGCGGCCTTCGGTCGATGTGATCACCGGCACGATCAAGGCGAACTTTCCGACGCGGATTTCCTTTCAGGTCACGTCGAAGATCGACAGCCGCACGATTCTGGGCGAAATGGGTGCCGAGCAGCTTCTGGGCATGGGTGACATGCTGTACATGGCCGGCGGCTCAAAGATCGTGCGCTGTCACGGCCCGTTCGTCAGCGACGAGGAGGTCGAGGAGATCGTCAACCACCTCAAGCAATTCGGAGAGCCGGATTACGTCAGTGGCGTCGTCGAGGGGCCTGCCGACGACAAGGAGAGCGACATCGACGCGGTGCTGGGTCTGAACACCGGCGGCAATACCGATGGTGAGGACGCGCTTTACGATACTGCCGTGCAGGTGGTCATCAAGGACCGCAAATGCTCGACCTCCTACATCCAGCGGAAACTGGCGATCGGCTATAACAAGGCCGCGCGACTGGTCGAGCAGATGGAGGACGAGGGGCTTGTCTCTCCTGCGAACCACGTGGGCAAACGCGAAATTCTCGTGCCGGAACAGGGCTAGTTTTCTTCTCGGCCTACCGGCTACCATCGTGAATGGCTCTCCTTTTCAGAGGGGGGCCATTTTTCATGTCGGCGAAAGGGGGATTGCGCCGCGACCGGGCAAAGCGCGCGGTTGATATCGCATATCACCCCGACGATCCCTATGTTGAGGGCAACGCGATCCGGAACAGGACAGGACCCGAACATGCGATTTCTCAAGACACTCACACTTGGTGCGGCGCTTGCGCTGATGGCGACGGGCGCGCTGGCCGAGAAGCTTTCGCTGAGCGGCATCAGCGCATACCTCAATGATCTGACGACGGTCGAGGGCGCGTTCACGCAGATCAACAGCGACGGGACGATTTCAACCGGAAAGATCTATATCAAGCGGCCCGGACGGGTGCGTTTCGAATACAACGCGCCGGATAGCGCGCTGGTGGTGGCCGGATCGAACACGGTCGTGATCCACGACACGAAATCAAACCAGCCGCCCGAGACCTACCCTCTGTCGCGCACGCCGCTGTCGCTGATCCTGGCGCGGAACGTCGATCTGGGCCGTGCGAAGATGGTGTCGGGCCATTCCTATGACGGGACGGCGACAACGGTGACCGCGCAGGACCCCGACAATCCGGAATACGGTAACATTCAGATGAAGTTTACCGGGCCGGAGCCCGAGTTGCGCCAGTGGGTCATCAATGACGGCAACGGCGGCCAGACCACTGTTGTGCTGGGAGAGCTTAAGAAAGGCGGCGATTTGCCCAACAGCCTTTTCGACGTGAGCAGGCCGGGGCTGGCCAACCGTTAACGCATTATCCGGCGGCGGCGCGATTGACGCATGGAGGCGTCGTTGTCGCATCTTGCAGGAGTGCCTTTGACCGGTATCCCGTTGCACCCGCGCGCAATCGGCGGGCAGGGACGTCCGCCACCGTTTCGTTTTCGCGCATTCCGGCAGGCGCGGTCAGCGCAGGCGGCGGCAGGCCGAGATCTGGTTTCGATACATGGCCGAGCGTGCTTCTACCTTGTTGGCGACGCCGACGAGCCAGGGCTTGCGGTTGTAGGTGCCGCGGCTGAAGCCCGTGTGACCTTCGTGATAGGCCAGATACTGGTTGCGCGCATCATGCAGCTGGATCCCGTTGCGATCGCGGCTTGTGTTCATGTACCAGCCCATGAAATCCGTGGCATCGCGGATCCTGTTGCGCTTGGCACGGCCGCGGCCCTCGGATTTGCGGTATTCATCCCAGGTGCCGTCCAATGCCTGGCTGTAACCAAAGGCGCTGGACTGGCGCCCCATCGGGATCACGCCCAGCACATAGCGAAACGGCGTGCGCGCGTCCGAGACGAATCTGCTTTCCTGGTGGATGGTGGCCATCTGCACGTGGATCGGGATGCCCCATTTGCGTTGGGTCGCCTTGAACGCGCGATAGTAGTCGGGGCGCTGTTTGAGAATCGTGCAAGCGTTGTCCAGGTTCCGCGGCGGGCTTTTGGACGATCCGCCGCAGCTTGCCAGCAGCAGCACGATGATCAGTGCGCGAAGGGGTGTTTTCATCTGCCTCTCGCCTCAATGTCGATTTGTTTTTTCTTTGCATCCTAACGCAAAATGCCGCCGCCTCACAGAGGAAAATCTAAAGCAGGAAGGCAAGCAGGAGCGGCAGCGCGCCCACAGACAGGAGTGTCGAGACGACGACCAGCCCGGCCACCGCTTCGGCATCAGCGCCGTATTTTTCGGCAAGGAGGTAGGAGGTCACGGCCACCGGCGTGGCAACCTGCAGCACGAGCACGCCAAATGCCACCCGATCGAGATCGAACGCCAGTGCCGCCCCCCAGGCGATCGCGGTGCACAGCGCCAGCTTGACCAGCGACAGCAAGACTGCGCGCCCGATGCCGCCCGGTGTCAACCGCGCCACCGCGACACCCAGCGTGATCAGCATCAAGGGGATCGCCATCTGCCCGACCAGAGTCAGCGTGTTGGTTACGAACTTGGGCGTTTCCCAGTCTTGCCACAGGAAGAGCCCGCCAAGGGCCGTGCCCCAGATCAGCGGCTCGCGCAGGACCTTGCCAAGGCTGCCCGCCCCCGCGACCAGCCAGATGCCATAGGTGAAGGCCCAGATCGCCATGATTGCGAAGACGACGACGGCATAGCCCAGGCCTTCGTCTCCGAAAGCGAAAAGAGCAAGCGGCAGGCCCAGGTTTCCGGTGTTGCCGAAGATGATCGGCGCGAGGTAGGTGCGTCGGTGCAGCCCTGTGGCCCGGACCAGCAACGCGGCGACTAACGTGACGCCCCCGTAGGCGGCAAGGGTGGCCAGCGAAAGGGCAGTCAGAGCCTTGGGGTCGATTTCGGTTTGCATGAGTGCGGTGAAGATGAGGCATGGCACCGCAAGGGTCATTGCCAGTTGCGTGACGAAATTGATCCGGTATTCGATGCCCAGCTTGACCCAGGCAAATCCGATGCCCGCGAGCAGGAAGACCGGGGCGACAATCTCGAGCACTGTCAGTGTGAGGTTCACAGACTGTTTCCTTTATGTCACACTCATTGATTAGACAGATTGCCCTTGTTTCGGCTACAACCTGACGGTAGGGAGCGCATTGGTATGATCAAAACGCGCGCAAAATATCACCTGGGCCAAGTGGTCCGTCACAAGAAACATCCTTTCCGGGGGGTGATTTTCGACGTGGATCCCGAATTCGCCAACACTGACGAATGGTACGAGGCAATCCCCGAAGAAAGCCGTCCCGTGAAGGACCAGCCGTTCTATCACCTGCTGGCCGAGAATGATCAAAGCTATTACGTGGCTTATGTGTCGGAACAGAACCTTGTCGCGGATTACTCCGGCGAGCCGGTCGATCACCCGGACATTCCGGACCTCTTCGGGCCGTTCGAGAACGGCGCATATCCCCTGCATTTTCAGTTGAACTAGGCGCGGGGGTAAGGTGCAATCAGATTGCACCTTACGACGTTGCGTTTACAGACCAAGGGCGCATCCATCCTTACGCGGATCGCTGGCGCCTTCCAGCACGCCGCTCGCGTGTATTTTGATCGCCTGCGCGCCGCCGATTGCCGTTTCGGGGATCTCGACCTTGTGGCCCAGATCGCTCAGTTCGGCGCGTACAGCATCGCTGTAGCCGCGTTCGACTTTCAGGATCCCGTTGTCCGAGAAGCTGCGCGGCGCGTCGATCGCTGCCTGCGGGTCCATACCGAAGTCACTAAGGTTCGTGGCAAAACGCGCGTGGCCATTGGACTGATACGCCCCGCCCATCACGCCGAAGGGCATCACGACGCGCCCGCCTTCGCGGATGATCCCCGGAATGATCGTGTGCATGGGCCGCTTGCCGCCCTTCAGCTCGTTTGGGTGCCCCGCTTCGAGGGTGAAACCCGCGCCACGGTTCTGCAAGAGCACGCCGAACTTGTCCGAGGC
>JBFFQZ010000113.1:0-8523 GCA_041573235.1 Sulfitobacter sp.
GGTGTCGACAAGGTCTATCCAAGGGCCAGCCAGGACGAGCGTCAGGAGGTCGTCGAATACTATCTCGAACGCGTCGGTCTGGGGGATGCGATGGATCAGGGCGCGGCCTCCATGTCGAACGGCATGAAGCAGCGCGTCGGCATCGCGCGGGCCTTTGCCCTGTCGCCGAAACTGCTGTTGCTGGACGAGCCATTCGGGATGCTGGACAGCCTCACGCGATGGGAGCTGCAAGAAGTCCTGATGGAGGTCTGGAGCCGCACAAAGGTCACTGCGATCTGTGTCACCCATGATGTGGACGAGGCGATCCTGCTGGCCGACCGCGTGGTGATGATGACCAACGGACCTCAGGCCACCATCGGCAAGATCACCGACGTCAAACTGCCGCGCCCGCGCACCCGCAAGGCGCTGCTCGCGCATCCGGATTACTATGATTACCGGCAAGAGGTCCTTGATTTTCTTGAGGAATACGAACACGGCCACAAGCCGAAATCGGCATACAAGCCGCAGGCTGCCGCATGACCGAAACTGTTATGGACGCACCTGTGCGCAGCTTCGTCGAGGTCATGGAAATCTGGGACGCCCGAGCCGCCAAGGTGGGCCGCGCGGGCAAGGCGATCCTGACAGATGGGATCTGCGCGCGCGAAGGCCCGCTGTGGCGTTATGAAAAGGACCGGATGGTCACCGCCTGGCAGGGGCCCGTGGGCCGTGCGTTGGGCAGTGGTCTGCCTGTGGTCGACACCGGTGTGGGCGCTGCCGGCGATGCGGCCATGGTCGCGCTGCCGATCCATCGTGGCGGAGAATTGGCCCATATCGTCGCCTGGTATTGCTGAGGAGATTGAGAGATGCAGAAACTTGTTGTCATCGGTGCCGGCATGGCCTCTGGCCGCCTGCTCGAACATTTGTTCGACACCGACCCCGACGCTTTTGGCGTCACCCTGTTCAACGCTGAACCGCGCGGCAATTATAACCGGCTGATGCTGTCTCCGGTCTTGTCAGGCGAGAAAAGCTATGCCGAGATCGTCACCCATGACGATGATTGGTACGCGCAAAACGAGGTAACCTGCAGGTTCGGAGAACGGATTGAAAAGATCGATCTGGCGCGCAAGGTCGTGGTCAGCGCTGAGGGTGAAACCCCCTATGACAAGCTGGTCATAGGCACTGGATCGGACCCGTTCATCATCCCGTTGCCCGGTCATGACCTGCCCGGTGTGATCAGCTACCGCGATCTGGACGATACCAACACGATGATCGAAACCGCGTCAGAACCCGGTGCTCGCGCCGTGGTCATCGGTGGCGGACTGCTGGGATTGGAGGCCGCCGCGGGCCTGCGAATGCGCGGGATGGACGTAACCGTTCTGCACATCGCCGGACACCTGATGGAACGGCAACTGGACGAAACCGCCGGTTATCTTTTGCGCCGCGACCTCGAGGCGCGCGGGATCAAGGTGATCACCCAGGCCCATACACAGATGATCGAAGGGGAGGGGCGCGTCGAAATGGTCAGACTGGCCGATGGCACCGAACTGCCCTGCGACCTGGTCGTCATGGCCGTGGGCATCCGGCCATCCGCGGATTTGGCAAAGGACGCAGGCCTTGACGTCGGCCGTGCGATCACGGTCGATGCGCAGATGCAGACATCTGATCCCCATGTCTATGCCTTGGGGGAATGCGTTGAATTTGCTGGAAATATCTTTGGACTTGTCGCGCCGCTGTATGAGCAGGCCAAGGTTTTGGCCAAGACATTGACCAATGACGCGGACGCCTTTTCCGTCAGGGAGCTTGCGACCAAACTCAAGGTGACGGGCTGCGACCTGTTCAGCGCGGGCGACTTTTCCGAGGCCGAAGACCGAGAGGACATCGTGTTCCGGGATCCGGCACGCGGTATCTATAAGCGTTTGGTATTGAAGGACGATCGCCTGATTGGCGCGGTGATGTATGGTGACACCGCCGACGGCAACTGGTTCTTTGGCCTGATCAAGGACGGCACGGATGTCTCTGAAATGCGTGACACGCTGATCTTTGGACCCGCCTATCAGGGGGGGGCCGCCCTGGACCCTTCGTCGGCCGTTGCAGCCTTACCGGCTGACGCAGAAATCTGCGGCTGCAACGGCATTTGCAAAGGTCAGATCGTCACGGCAATCGAAGGCGGGGCCACTGATCTGGTCGCGATCAAGGCAACCACGAAGGCCAGCGCGTCTTGCGGGACATGCTCCGGCCTTGTCGAACAGGTTCTGGCCGTCACGCTGGGCGACGAATTCGTGATGCCCGCCGCACAGTCCGTTTGCGGCTGTACCGAACTGACACACGAAGATGTCCGCCTGCTGATCAAATCGAAGGAACTGAAATCGCAAGCCGCAGTCTGGCAGGAACTGGGCTGGACCACACCCAACGGCTGCCATGTCTGCCGTCCGGCGATCAACTTCTACCTGCTTGCGGACTGGCCGCTGGAATATCAGGACGACCCGCAGAGCCGGTTCGTCAACGAACGCAACCACGCCAACATCCAGAAAGACGGCACATACTCGGTGATGCCGCGCATGTGGGGTGGGATCACCACACCCGCCGAATTGCGGGCCATCGCGGATGCGGCGGACAAATACAACGTGCCCACGGTCAAGGTCACCGGCGGCCAGCGGATCGACCTGCTTGGGGTAAGGAAAGAGGACTTGCCAGCCATGTGGTACGATCTCAACGAGGCAGGCATGGTGTCAGGTCACGCCTACTCCAAGGGGCTGCGCACGGTGAAAACCTGCGTCGGGACTGATCACTGTCGGTTCGGTACGCAGGACAGCACTGGCCTGGGGATCAAGCTGGAAAAACTGCTGTGGGGGTCTTGGACGCCGCACAAGGTCAAGCTGGCGGTCTCAGGCTGCCCGCGCAACTGTGCGGAAGCGACGTGTAAGGATGTGGGGATCATCTGCGTCGACTCGGGCTATCAGGTCGGGGTAGGCGGGGCTGCAGGCATGGACCTGAAGGAAACCGAACGCCTGTGTGACGTGGCAACCGAGGAAGAGGCGCTGGAGGTAACCGCCGCGTTCGTGCAGATCTACCGCGAGAACGCCAAGTATCTCGACCGGCCCTACAAATGGCTGGCCAAGGTCGGTCTGGATTGGGTGAAGGAACGGGTTGTCGATGACATTGACAACCGCCGCGCGCTCGCCGAGCGGTTCGAATTGTCCCAAACCATCTATCGCAAGGACCCTTGGGCGCCATTGGCAGAAAAGGCCACATCCTTCGCCCCCCTTGCCGACCTGACACTGGAGGCCGCGGAATGAGCTGGATCGACATTGGCGCGTTGGACGACATCCCCTTGCGCGGCGCGCGGATCGTGAAAACCCGGATCGGATGTGTTGCGGTGTTCCGGACCGCGGCGGATGAGGTCTTTGCCGTGTCCGATACCTGTCCGCACAAGGGCGGCCCGCTGTCCGAAGGCATCGTACACGGCAGCAAAGTCACCTGTCCTTTGCATAACTGGGTCTTCTCGCTCGAAACCGGCGAGGCGCAGGGCGCCGATACCGGCCGCATCGACACCTATGCCGTGCGGCTGGAAAGCGGACGTATCCTGCTTGATGCCGCCACTCTTGCCAAGCAGAGCGCCGCGTGATGGACGGTGCCGCCCAAGGGACCGAGGTGCGGTCGACCTGTCCGTATTGCGGGGTGGGTTGTGGTGTGATCCTGCGCGCCGATGGGCAGGGGGGGCTGGATGTGCGCGGCGATCCGGATCATCCGGCGAATTTCGGACGGCTGTGCTCCAAAGGCTCCGCCCTTGCTGAAACGGTCGGTTTGCAGGGGCGTCTTTTGTTGCCGCGCGTCAATGGAGCTGACGCCGACTGGGACAGTGCGCTGGACCTCGTCGCCGACCGCTTCCGCGATACCATCGCCCGGCACGGACCGGATTCGGTTGCCTTCTACGTCTCGGGGCAGTTGCTGACCGAAGATTACTATGTCGCCAACAAGCTGATGAAGGGCTTTATCGGCTCGGCCAATATCGACACCAACTCGCGGCTTTGCATGGCTTCTACCGTGGCAGGACACCGCCGCGCGTTCGGCACCGACACCGTACCGGGCACCTATGAAGATCTTGAAGAGGCGGATCTGATCGTGCTGGTGGGATCGAACCTTGCATGGTGTCACCCCGTGTTGCACCAGCGCGTGCTGGCTGTCCGCCGCGCGCATCCCGAAAAGCGGCTTGTTGTCATCGACCCCCGGCGCACAGCCAGTTGCGATGGCGCCGACATGCACCTGCAATTGCGCATCGGCAGCGATGTCGCCCTGTTCAACGGGCTTCTGACGGCGATCTACGAAGGCGGCGCGCTTGACAGCAGCTTCATCGCGCATGTGGAGGGGTTCGATGCCACGCTGGACGCAGCGCGCAGCGATACTCCGTCGGCAACAGGGTTGAGCCGTGCCGAGCTGCAGGTGTTCTATCAGCTCTGGATGAGCCGCGAAAAGGTCGTGACCGTGTTCAGCCAGGGCGTGAACCAGTCCTCCTCGGGCAGCGACAAGGTGAATGCGATCCTGAATTGCCATCTGGCCACCGGACGGATCGGCAAACCCGGCTGCGGGCCGCTTTCGGTCACCGGTCAGCCAAACGCCATGGGCGGGCGCGAAGTCGGCGGGCTTGCCAATATGCTGGCCTGCCACATGGACATCGAGAACCCGTCGCACCGTCAGGCCGTGCGCGCCTTCTGGCAATCACCGCAGATGCCGACCCACGCGGGTCTCAAGGCGGTAGATATGTTTCAGGCCGTGGCAGATAAGCGGATCAAGGCGCTGTGGATCATCCACACCAACCCCGCCGTAACAATGCCCGACGCCGATGCGGTATCCCGGGCGATTGCGCAGTGCGAATTTACCGTTGTGAGCGACATCACCGCCAACACGGACACCGCGCAGCTTGCCGATGTGCTGCTGCCAGCGAGCGCCTGGGCAGAGAAGGATGGCACCGTCACGAACTCCGACCGTACCATCAGCCGCCAGCGTGCGATCCTGCCCGCACCGGGGCAGGCCCGCGCCGATTGGGACATCCTTGCCGACGTCGGGCGCCGCATGGGCTGGCAAGAGGGTTTCGATTATGAGACCCCCGCCGAAATTTTCCGCGAGCATGCGGCCCTTTCGGCGCTTGCCGGGAATTTCGGGCTGGACTTCGATATCTCGGGTCTGAGCGATCTTGACGACGCAGGCTATGAAAGTTTGTCTCCGACGCGCTGGCCGGTCAGTGCCACCCACCAAGGTGGGCGTTTTTTTGACGATGGTGCTTTTTATCACCCCGGTGGCCGCGCGCGGATGATCCCCGTCCGGTTTCGCGAACCCGAAGCCAGAACCGGCGCGCGCTATCCATTCCGGCTGAATACCGGGCGCATCCGCGACCAGTGGCACACCATGACGCGCACGGCCCTGTCGCCGCGCCTGTCGGCTCACCTGGCAGAACCCTTTCTGGATATCCATCCAACAGATGCCGCCGCGCTGGGCGTGACATCTGCCGATCTGGTGCGGCTGCACAGTCCGCAAGGCAGCGCCATCCTGCGTGCGCGGATCACGACGGACGTCTTGGCGGGCGAAATCTTTGCCCCCATTCACTGGACCGCACAGACAGCACCATCGGCGCGGATCGACGCAGTGATGGCACCCGTTACCGACCCCGTTTCAGGACAACCCGAAAGCAAGGCAGGCGCCGTCGCCGTAGAGAAACTGAAGGCCGCCTGGTACGGCTTTGCGATCTCTGACCGCAAGATGTCGCCGACATCCGACTATTGGGCTATGGCGCGCACGAAGACCGGATACCGTGCGGAACTTGCAGGGCTTGCGTCCGTCGCGGACTGGGAGCGCGAGGCGCGCCGCCTGTTTGGTCTGGCTGATTGCGCGATCCAGATCGTGACCGACCAAAAGCGCGGCATCGCGCGGATCGCCTTCCACGAGGGCGGTATTCTGGTCGCGGCCCTTTTCGTTGCTCCCACACCTGTTGGCGTCATGCGCGACCATGCCGCCAGCCTGCCCGGTACTTCGGCCCCTGACGTACTGACCGGTCAAAGCCCTGCCGACCGCCCTGATCCGGGACCGATCCTGTGTTCATGTTTTGGCGTCGGGGTGAACACGATCCTGACCGCAATCGAAACGCAGGCCCTGATTACGGTCGACCAGGTCGGCGCGGCCCTGCAAGCGGGGACGAACTGCGGTTCTTGCCGTGCGGAAATTTCGGCGCTCCTGATGCATTCGCACACCAAGGAGGCGGCGGAATGAGCTTGAGCCAGTATGTGCGGATTCTCGGGCGTGGTCCGGGGCGATCCAGGTCTCTCACACCGGATGAGGCAAAGGACGCAATGACGCTGATGCTTTCGGGGCAGGCCGCCCCTGAGGCGACTGGCGCGCTGTTGATGCTTTTGCGCATGAAGGGGGAAACAGCCGAGGAAATCGCGGGCTTTGCTGCCGCTGCGGCCGAAAGCCTGCCCGCGATGCCGCAACCCGATCTGGACTGGCCAAGTTATGCGGCCGGGCGCACCCGAGGTCTGCCGTGGTTCTTGCTGTCTGCGCAGCTGGTGGCGGCCGCAGGTTACCATGTCATGATGCATGGCTGGAACGGCGCAGGCAGCGACGCGATGCGTGCGGCGCTCGTGCAGGTAGGCATCCCTGTCACCCAGACGGCGGGCGAAGCAAAGCCAACGGCAGCCGGGGGCAGCATCGCCTATGTGCCCCTGGAGGCTATTTCAGAGCCGCTGTTTGAACTGCTGGCGCTGCGGGACATTCTGGGTTTGCGGTCCTGCGTCAATACAGTGGTTCGTATGCTGAACCCCGGTCGCGCACAGGCAAGTGTGCAGGGTGTTTTTCACCCCTCCTACCGTCCGCTGCAGGTCGATGCGGCCCAGCTTCTTGGTTGGAACGCCTTGACCGTGATCAAGGGCGGCGGTGGGGAATTCGAATGCCATCCGGCCAAGGAAATCGCGGGCTTCGGCCTGCGTGACGGGGTCCCGATGCAAATAACGGCTCCTGCAACCCAGGCCGAAGTACGCAGGCTGGACGATGGGACAACCGATCCGGCCCGCCTTTCGGCCCTGTGGTCCGGCACGATTGACGATCCCTTTGCCGAAGCCATCGTGCTTGGCACGGCGGCACTGGCCCTTGATACCCTCGGTCACCCCCGGCCGACCACCACGGCGCGCGAGCTTTGGACCCGGCGCCATTCCATGATTGCAGCATAAAGGACCCAGCAGATGCGCAGTTTTCCGATGTTCATCCGCACGACCAACCGCCGCGTGATCATCGCAGGTGGGGGCGAACAGGCCGCGCAGAAGACGCGGTTGATCCTGAAAACCGACGCCCGGATCGAGCTTGCCGCGCAGCAGCTTGATGCCGAGCTTGCGGCGCTCGTTGCTCAGGGCCGCGTGACCCAGCATGACGGGCCAATCTCATCGGCCCTGTTCGAGGGGGCCGCGATGGCATTTGTCGCAACAGGCTGCCCCGGTGCAGACGCCAGTGTCCATGCGCTGGCGCAGGCCGCGCGTTGCCCTGTGAACGTGGTGGATCAGCCCGCGCTTTGCGATATCACGACGCCATCCATCGTTGACCGTGATCCCGTCGTTGTGGCCATTGGAACCGAAGGTACGGCCCCGGTACTGGCCCGGCAGATCAAGACGCGGATAGAAGAAATCCTGCCACCCAACCTTGGCGGACTGGCCGCATTCGCCGGGCGGATGCGCGCGACGGTCGCCCGGTGCATCCCGCGTCAGGAACGGCGCGCTTTCTGGCGCTGGGTCTTTGCCGATAGCCCCCGCAGCATATGGACCAAAGGCGGCGAGCGCGCCGCGGCAAAGGTCGTCAAGGACGCCATAGCGACGGGCAAGGCCCCGACGGCTGCGCCATCAGGATCCCTGGCCCTTGTCGGCGCCGGTCCCGGCGCGCGGGACCTGCTGACATTGCGTGCGGTCGCGCGGTTGCAGGAAGCAGACGTAATCTTTTACGACCGGCTGGTAGACAAAGAGGTTCTGGAACTGGCCCGGCGTGACGCCGAGCGGGTCTATGTCGGCAAGGTTGTCGGCGCATCGGCCTGGCCACAGGATCGGATCAGTGCCCTGATCGTGGCCGAGGCGCGCAAAGGGCGCGCAGTCGTCCGTCTCAAGTCCGGCGATCCGGGCGTTTTTGGCAGGGCAACGGAAGAGCTTTCAGCGGCCAGGGATGCAGGCATTTCCGTCGAAATCGTGCCCGGTGTCACCGCCGCCTGCGCCGCCGCGGCCCGAGCGGGTGTGTCACTGACCGAACGCGGCGTGGCCGATACGTTGATACTGACCACAGGTATTTGCCGCGACGGAGATCCACTGCCGGATTGCTGCCGACACGTCAAACCGGGAACAACGCTTGCGTTCTACATGTCCGTCGGCCAAGCCACGCGCATTCGCGATGGGCTGATAGCGACGGGTATGCCGGGCAGTTCCGCTATCAGAATAGCGGTTGACGTGTCCAAGCCGACGGACCGCATTCTGACCTGCACGATCGACACGCTGCCCGATACATTGCGGAAGGAGGCGATCA
>JBFFQZ010000114.1:0-8519 GCA_041573235.1 Sulfitobacter sp.
AATCGGCACGAGGCTTTGCGAATAGTAAGGATCTGGTTGGGATTTCCACCTCTGTGGAAGACAGCCGTCTCTTCTACGAAATGATCCAGACCAGCCAGCCCATTGCAGTAAATGGTGCAGATTTGTGTTTACCGCACTGTTTCGACCGAGCAGCCTGGACTGAACCCCGCCGAGTGTCTGTTCTTCGAAGTCCTCTGATAGGCGCGCCTCGGCCTGCAAAGACCGGTATGCCGGTCACCTATGTTCAGCGCCGCATCGATATGGTATAATTCATAAATTACAGGGGGATTTTCACTATGCGAATTTTTCTCATTCTTGCGGTTGCACTTTTGTCGGGCCTGCCTGAACTGGGGGCGGCTCAGACCTCTTGCGAACGCAAGACCTCGGCCGAGATCACCGAATGCGAATACGCAAGATGGCAGCGCGCCGACGCTGAACTGAACCAACTTTGGGGAGACCTCAAACTCAGGGCCGATGCGCGCGGCACCGGGTCTGCCTTGCTGGCCGAGCAGCGCCAATGGCTCAAGCGGCGCGATTCAAGATGCGAGCAGGAGCTCGGACATGGCGGCAGCCTTGATCGCGCGATATATTACGGCTGCATGTGGGAACTGACCCTCCAAAGGAATGCCGAGTTCCGAGCCAAGCTACGCTGAGGGCGCGCCGTCTGGATCGAGCTGATGGGGCCGAGGGTCTTGCCCGAACCGATCGAAAGCCTAACGGCCGGAACCCGCGTCATTGACGTCCTTGAGTGGATAGATCGATACGCAATCAAGCAGTAACAGGATGCGAATTCGCCCTTACAAAGGGGACATAAGCATAGTCCGACAACCGCTTGTGCTGGAACTCCCGAAGAAATCTTCGGGAGTTCCATATCCTTGACACCCCTTCACCGTAGACCCTCACCCCGCGACCTGCACCATTTATTGCAATTGAGTGATCCATTGATGTCGGCTAATAGGGTCAGCTTTCGGTTGGATGACTGGCACTGACAGACGGTACGCGCGAAACGCTTGCAAAAATAACGCAGCACCGCCTAAGCTCGCTCCCAACGAGTGAACAGATAGGCCACAGCCTTGTTTTGAAAAGGATCGCTTACGTGCCAATGCGTTGGATTATTCTGCTGGTACTATTTTTCGCCCGCACCGTGATGGCGCTTCAGTTTCAGTCTGTCGCCGCATTGTCCCCGTTTCTTCTGGAAAGTCTTGCGATCACACTGACCGATATCGGCGTTCTGATCGGAGTCTTTTCTGGGCCCGGCATCGTCGTTGCAGTGGCCGGCGGCGCGGTGGCAACTTGGTTCGGCGACAAGCGAACTGTGATCGCAAGCCTTGTCCTGATGCTTGTGGGTGGGATTATCATTGGCTCCGCCACAACGCTTGGGTGGGCTCTGCTGGGGCGTGTCGTGGCAGGCATCGGCGGTGTGGTGATCAACGTGCTGATGACAAAGCTGGTTCTTGATTGGTTCATCGGGCGCAACGTGTCGACGGCCCTTGCGATCTTCATCAGCTCGTGGCCCGTTGGTATCGCGCTCGGGCTTGTGCTGCTTCCCGCTTTGGCCACCAGCGGTGGGCTGGGCCTCGCCTGGAACGTAGTGAACGGTCTGATAGGGTTGACACTTTTGCTCTTTGCACTCGTCTATCGGGCGCCCGAAGGCACTCAGCAAGCCAGTGCGACCATCAAGATGACCGCCTTGCCGTGGAAACCGCTTGTCTTCGCAGCGGTATTATGGAGCCTCTATAATACCGCCTTTGTGATGATTTTCGCCTTCGGCACCCTCGTTCTGGTCGACCGGGGCTTTGACATTACGGCGGCAAGTTGGGCAATCAGTTCGTACATCATCGCCGCGACGATCAGTATTCCGTTCGGCGGATGGGTGGCGGACCGCACTGGGCGGAGCTTTTTGGTGGTATTAGCCAGCCTCATGGCAGGCGTGGTGATGTTGCCCGCTCTCTTGTTTGTCCAGGCACTTTATGTGGTCCCCTTGCTGATTATCGGTGGCCTGATTGCCGGTCTGGCTCCTGGACCTATCGTTGCCATGCCAGGTCAGATCCTACCACCGGAGGCGCGCGCATTCGGTACGGGCGTTTTCTATTCGATCTACTATGCCCTGATGATGATCGCGCCGCCGCTCGCCGGTGTCATCGCCGATCTAACAGATGACGTGAGCACGGCCTTCCCGTTCGGCGCGGTCATGCTGATCATCGCGATCCTGGCGCTGCTGGGGTTTCAGCGCACGAAGCGGCCCATTTCAAGCGCATAGAAAACTGGACCGCGCGCGTACACACGCGGCTCCGGGCCGACAGTCTTGCTTCTTCGCTGTGGCGACACCCATGTGTAGGGCTGCCGAAGATTTCTTCGGGAGCCTGTGCCTACACAGGTTCATGTCCACAAAGGTATTTTCCCAAGCATGCATCATTTACTGCAAAGGGCTGGCCAAGCCCCCCCATTGCTTGCCCCCGTTCGCGGCACTCTATAGACAGACGCAACCATAGGCGCAGGGTGGTTACCAAATGGTAAACGTGAGCAAAGTGTTAACCCCGCAGCCGTTTGATTCCGCACCGAAAGGACCCCGACATGTGCTCTGACATCGTGACGCGTTTTGCCCCCTCGCCGACGGGTTTTCTGCATATTGGCGGAGCGCGGACCGCCCTGTTCAACTGGCTCTATGCGCGCGGACGCGGGGGCAAGTTCCTGCTGCGGATCGAGGACACGGACCGCGCGCGGTACACACCCGAGGCGACGCAGGCGATCCTGCAGGGGCTCCGCTGGCTGGGCCTGGACCATGACGGCGATGTGATCAGCCAGCACGAACGCGCGCCCCGCCATGTAGAGGTCGCGCAGCAGTTGCTGGCCAAGGGCGCCGCTTTCAAATGTTTCGCCACGCCCGAAGAGATCGAGGTCTTTCGCGAAACTGCGCGGGCGGAGGGGCGCAGCACGCTCTATCGCTCACCGTGGCGCGATGCCACGCCGGACACCCACCCCGATGCCCCCTACGTGATCCGGATCAAGGCCCCCGAAGGAGGCCAGACCGTGATCCGCGACGCGGTGCAGGGCGACGTGACCATCGACAACGCACAGCTCGACGACATGATCCTGCTGCGCTCTGACGGCTCGCCCGTCTATATGCTGGCAGTCGTCGTGGACGACCATGACATGGGTGTGACCCACGTAATCCGCGGGGACGATCACCTAAACAACGCGGCGCGGCAGATGATGATCTTTCATGGTATGGGGTGGGATGTGCCCGTCTGGGCGCATATTCCGCTGATCCATGGCCCCGACGGCAAGAAGCTGTCAAAGCGGCACGGCGCATTGGGTGCGCAGGAATACCAGGCGATGGGATATCCCGCGGCCGGCATGCGCAACTATCTGGCGCGGCTGGGATGGAGCCACGGCGACGACGAATTCTTCACCGACGATCAGGCAAAGGAGTGGTTCGACCTTGATGGCATCCGCAAGAGCCCTGCGCAATTCGACCTGAAAAAGCTTGAAAACATCTGCGGTCAGCACATCGCCGCGTCAGAAGACGCCGCATTGCGGCAAGAAATCGAGGAGTATCTTTCCGCCGCCGGGAAAGATGCGCTGTCGGCGAAACAATCCGAGGGTCTGGAGAAGGCGATGTACTGCCTCAAGGAACGCGCCAAGACCTTCCCGGAAATCCTTGAAAAAGGGGCGTTTATTCTGGCGCAACGGCCAATAGAACCGGATGAGAAGGCAGCCAAACACCTCGATACGGTATCCCGTGGTATACTGAGCGAATTGACGCCGCACCTGCAAGATGTTAGCTGGGAGCGCGAAAGTCTAGAGGATGTGTTGAACGGCTTTGCCGCCGCCAGAGACACCAAGTTCGGCAAGCTCGCCGGGCCGCTGCGTGCGGCTCTTGCGGGGCGTGCCGTGACTCCTTCGGTTTTCGATATGATGCTGGTGCTGGGCCGTGAGGAAACCATCGCCCGGATTGCCGATGCAGCAGCCTGAGACAGTCGTAAATCTGTCATTAAGGATGCGATAGATAGATAATGATAACGGGCGACCCCGCATTTGGGGGCGCACCGCGCGGGGCACACCGCCAACAACCAACCTAGAAGGGGACACGCATGGCCGAAAGTACCAAGACAGCAAAACTGACCATTGGCGACAAGACCGTTGATCTGCCGATGTTCACGCCGACCTCCGGCCCTGACGTGATCGACATCCGCAAGCTGTATGCGCAGGCGGGTGTGTTTACCTACGATCCCGGCTTTACCTCGACGGCCTCCTGCGACAGCACGATCACCTTCATCGACGGGGATGAGGGTATTCTGACCCACCGCGGCTATCCCATTGGCGAGCTGGCGGAAAAATCCCATTACCTCGAAGTCTGCTATCTGCTGCTTTATGGCGACCTGCCCTCGCCTGCGGAGCTGGAGGATTTTGAATTCCGTGTGACAAACCACACGATGCTGCACGAGCAGATGATGAACTTTTTCCGCGGCTTCCGCCGCGATGCGCATCCGATGGCCGTCATGGTCGGTGTCGTCGGGGCCATGTCGGCCTTTTATCACGACAGCACGGACATCAATGACGAATGGCAGCGCGAGGTCGCATCGATCCGCCTGATCGCGAAAATGCCGACCATTGCCGCAATGGCGTATAAATACACCGTCGGTCAGCCCTTCGTGTATCCGCGCAATGACCTCGACTATGCCAGCAACTTCCTGCGCATGTGCTTTGCCGTTCCGGCCGAGGATTATGTCGTCGATCCGATTCTGAGCCGCGCGATGGACCGGATCTTTACCCTGCATGCGGACCATGAACAGAACGCCTCGACCTCGACCGTGCGCCTGGCGTCGTCTTCGGGCGCGAACCCGTTCGCCTGTATCGCCGCGGGCATTGCATGTCTTTGGGGACCCGCGCATGGCGGTGCGAACCAGGCGTGTCTCGAGATGCTCAAGGAAATCGGCACCCCCGACCGCATTCCCGAATTCATCGCCCGCGCCAAGGACAAGAACGATCCGTTCCGCCTGATGGGCTTTGGCCACCGCGTCTACAAGAACTTCGATCCGCGCGCGACGGTAATGAAGCAATCGGCCGACGAGGTACTGGATCTGCTCGGCGTTGACGACAACCCGATCCTGCAGGTCGCCAAGGAGCTCGAGAAACAGGCGCTGGAAGATCCGTATTTCGCGGAAAAGAAGCTGTTCCCGAACGTGGACTTCTATTCCGGCATCATCCTGGAGGCGATGGGCTTTCCGACCTCGATGTTCACCCCGATCTTTGCGCTGGCGCGCACCGTGGGCTGGATTTCTCAGTGGAAGGAACAGCTCAACGATCCGCAGCTCAAGATCGGCCGCCCCCGGCAGCTGTACATGGGCGAAGGCGAGCGGTCCTACGTGGACATCGAAAAGCGCTGAGCGCCCCACACACATACCCGTTGAAGCGACCCCCGGCCCCTGCGCCGGGGGTTTTGCGTTCCGCGTCCCAAACCGCAGGCACACCACCGCAAAACATGGCAAGACTGTGGCGGCGCACGCCACAGTCTGCACGCACAGGCGGCTGCCCGAGACCGTGAAAGATTTCTCCGGATCAGGAGCCCGTCCAGAGGCGAACTGTAAAAATCCAGAAGAATCAAAAGCCGAATACTGCGAATCAATTCACGTTTCCGGCCTGCACTCCCGCATGACGGGTATTCAATCGGATCGACAGGATCGGATTGTTCACCGCTTCTCTGCCGCATTTGAACTATAAAATCCGCAAACAGGGCGAAAGTAAGGCATTGTTTCCCCCATAAATACAATAGTTAACACAAGCTTGACCGGTCGCCGAAAGGCTGGGTAACTCAATGGGAATACTGCACGCATATTGGGGATTTGTTATGTTGATGTTATTGGGAATAGCGCTGCCATTTGCCGTTCTGGGCTTCTCGGTCTTGGGCGACGATGATGATGATGCCGGTGTGACCGAAAATGGCACCCCTGAGGCGGATCGCATCGAAGGCACCTTGGGGAATGATTTTCTGGATGGCGAAGCAGGCGACGATCTGCTGAACGGTCGGGCGGGCGACGACACGATATTCGGCCGCGATGGCAATGACGTGCTTCAAGGCCAGGATGGCGCCGACATGCTCTGCTCGGGCGACGGCGAAGACATCGTCACCGGTAACCGCGGGTTTGACCTGATCGAAGGCCAGGGCGGCGACGACTGGGTGTCGGGCGATTATGGCTCTGACACGGTGCGGGGCGATGAAGGCAACGATACCGTTCTGGGGGGCCGCGGGACCGATGCGGTCGAAGGCGGCGACGGTGACGATCTGCTGTTCGGCGGGATCATCGACGGCATTCCACTGAACCTCGAAGAAATGGATGCGGTGCGCAACGGCGCGTCGATTGCTGACCTCAATGGCGGCATCGACATCCGTGATGATCGCTTTGGCAATGCCGTGCTGGGCGGGGCCGGCAACGATGACATGGTCATCGGTTCGATGGACACGGTCGAGGGCGGCTTTGGCCAGGACACGTTCCACCTCATGTCCGAGCAGACCGACGATCCGGCGGCGACGATCAACGACTTCAACGCCAACCACGATGCGATCACGGTGATCGTCGATGACACCAGCATCGACGCCGACATCACGGTGGAGGCTGTCGGTGAAGACGCAATCATCCGGTTTGGCGATACGATCCTGGCGACGGTGAACAATGCCGCCGGCACATTGAGCGCCGCAGACATCACGCTGATCGCGGAAAGTACCGTAGAGAGCCTGTTCGATCCGAACGGCGCCGCAGCCTGATCCGAACGGCCGCAGGGGGATTGCGACCCCCTTGCGGCTCCTCCCGCCAACCTGTGCGCCAGAGCCTTTACAGGAGTCCCTCCCATGGCATCCTCTACGAAGCACCCGCGATACCAATGGGCCCAGGCCAAAAGCCTGATGCCCCTTGCAGCTCAGTGTGAAAAAGGCCCTCAAGGCGCGCTTGTCCCGGATACGGAGACGGACTGTGATCACATCGCCGTCGTCTATGACCGGGGTGACACCCCTCCTAAAATCACCATCAAACAGATTTCAGGATCGGTGCACAGCGTACTGGCTAATGGGGTTGCCGTTGCTATCGTGGCACGCAGCTCGGGCAAGGCCCTCAGCGTTTCGGATGTTCTGCTGGTGGAGCGCAGCGTGCATCGCTGACCGGCGCACCACCGGCGAGACAGATCAACGCCCCTCGAACGTCGCGGGGCGTTTTTCGGTAAAGGCCAGCACCCCTTCCTTGAAATCGCGCGTCTTGCCGCATTTGCCCTGCTCCTGCGCTTCCAGGGTAAGCTGCTCTTCCCAGGAATTGTCCCAGCTTTCGCGGATCACCTTTTTCACGGAAGCATAGGCCGCAGTCGGACCTGCCGCCAGTTGAGCGGCCTTCTCGCGCCAATGCTGCTCGAAATCGCCATCCGGTACTGCTTCCCAGATCATACCCCAGTCATCGGCCTGACGTGCGCTGATCTTGTCCGCGAAAAGCGCCGCCCCCATCGCCTTGGCCATGCCCATCTGGCGCGGCAGCGTATAGGTGCCACCGGCATCGGGTATCAGACCGATCCGCGTAAAGGCCTGGAGGAAATATGCGCTTTCGGTGGCAAATACGACGTCCGCCGCAAGTGCGAGGTTGGCCCCCGCCCCGGCGGCCGGACCGTTCACCGCGGCAATCGTCGGCACCGGACAATTCGTGATCGCCCGCAGCATCGGCGCATATTCATCACGCAATGTGCGCTCCAGATCGATTGACGCGCTGGCGGCCCGATCGCCCAGATCCTGACCGGAACAAAACGCACGGCCCGCTCCGGTGAGCACGACGACACGCGCATCATGTCCGCCTTGCGTGACCGCATGGGAAATTTCGGCACGCATCTGCGTGGTCAGGGCATTGAATTTATCGGCACGGTTCAGGGTGATGACGGCCACACCCTCGGACAGTGCGTAGGTGATCGTCTGATAGTCCATGAAAGCCCTCGCATATTGGTTAACGCCAAGCTTATCACAGGACCCGCCGGGCGAAAGCCCGACCGGGCGTCACTTTTTCAGGATATCGCGCAGCCGGTCTGCTTCTTCCTCGGTCAGGCCCGCGTCTTGCGGCGCGGCGGCCTTGCTGCGCCCGCGCACATACAGCGCGCCCAGCCCGCCCGCGAGCAATAGCATCAGCGGCCCCGCCCCCCAGAGGATCCAGTTCGCGCCACCCGTGGTCGGGTTGAGCAGCACATATTCCCCGAAACGGGCGACGATATAGTCCACCGCTTCGGCGTCGCTGTCGCCTGCCACCAGACGTTCGCGCACGAGGATACGCAGATCCTTGGCCAGCGTCGCGTTGCTTTCGTCGATGCTTTCGTTGCGGCAAACAAGGCACCGCAGCCCCTTGGACAGCTCGCGCGCCCGCTGTTCCAGCACCGGATCGTCCAGCACCTCATCCGGCTCGACAGCCATCAGGGGGGTGGCCAGCAGCATGAAGATCAAGAAAAGACGTTTCATTCCGCAGGCACCGCTTCTCTGGCGCGCCGCGCACTCACCG
>JBFFQZ010000115.1:0-8510 GCA_041573235.1 Sulfitobacter sp.
CTGGAGCTGGGAGCTGCGCGCGGTCAATGGCAAGGGCCTGGATCTGCGGATTCGCGTGCCCGACTGGATACCGGGGCTCGAGGCCGGGCTGCGCAGGGAGCTGGGCGCGGGCGTGGCACGCGGCAATGTCACGCTGGGCCTGCGGGTGGTGCGCGAAGATGGCGGCGGCGGGCTGGCGGTCAACGCGGCGCAACTGGCCACCGTGCTGGAAGCGCTGGGACAGATCGAGGCTGCGGCAATGGATGCGGGCGTGTCGCTCGCCCCCTCCAAGGCCACCGATATCGTGACGATGCGCGGGGTGCTGGAACAGGCAGTCGTCGAAGACGACAACGCGGCGCTCGCCGATGCGCTGCTGGCGGAATTCGGCCCGCTGCTTGCGGACTTTAACGCCATGCGCAGCGCGGAAGGGGCCGCACTGCACGCGGTTCTGGTCGATCAGCTGGACCAGATCGAGGCGCTGACCGCGCAGGCGGGTGCCTTGGCGCAGGCTCGGACCCGCGAGGCGGCGGACAATCTGAAACGCAATCTTGGCCGTGTGATGGACAACGTCGATGGCGTGGACGCCGACCGAGTCGCACAGGAGCTGGCGCTGATCGCGGTCAAGGCCGACATCACCGAAGAGCTCGATCGCCTCACCGCGCATGTCGCGGCCGCGCGCGCGCTTCTGGGGCAGGACGGGCCGGTGGGACGCAAGCTTGATTTCCTGATGCAGGAGTTCAACCGCGAGGCCAACACGGTATGCTCTAAGGCACAAAACAGCGATCTGACACGGGTCGGCCTGTCGCTGAAGGCGGTGATCGACCAGCTGCGCGAGCAGATCCAGAATGTGGAGTAAATCATGACCGATCGACGCGGCCTTCTGATCATCCTTTCCTCGCCATCGGGTGCGGGCAAATCGACGCTTGCCAAACGGTTGATGGCCTGGGACGAAACGCTTCAGTTTTCGGTTTCGGCCACGACCCGCGCGCCACGTCCCGGCGAAGTGGACAAGCGCGACTATTTCTTCATAACCGAAGAGGAATTTCGCAAGATGGTGTCGGCGGGCGACATGCTGGAGCATGCGCATGTCTTCGGCAACTTCTATGGCTCGCCCAAGGCGCCGGTGGAGGCCGCTATCAATTCGGGCCGCGACGTGCTGTTCGACATCGACTGGCAGGGCGCGCAGCAAATCCGAAATTCGGCGCTGGGTCTTTACACGCTGTCGATCTTCATCCTGCCGCCATCGATCCCGGAACTGCATCGCAGGCTGGTGTCGCGCGGACAGGACGACGCCGCCACGATCTCCAAACGCATGCAGAAAAGCTGGGACGAGATCAGCCATTGGGATGGCTACGATTATGTCCTGGTCAACGACGATCTGGACGCGACCGAACAAAAGCTCAAGACGATCATCATGGCAGAGCGGCTCAAGCGCACGCAGCAGCCGCATCTGACCGATCATGCCCGACGCCTGCAATCAGAATTCGAGGAACTTCCATGACCATCTTTGCCCTTGACGACCTCACCCCACAGATCGACGCAACCGCCTGGGTCGCGCCGGACGCCAATGTAATCGGCCACGTGCTGCTGGCATTGAAATCATCGGTCTGGTTCTCAAGCACCCTGCGCGGCGATACAGAGCTGATCACCGTGGGCGAGGGATCGAACGTGCAGGAAAACTGCGTTCTGCACACCGATCACGGCTATCCGCTGACCATCGGCAGGAATTGCACCATCGGGCACAAGGTCATGCTGCATGGCTGCACGATCGGGGACAATACGCTGATCGGGATGGGGGCGACGATCCTCAACGGGGCGAAGATCGGCAAAAACTGCCTGATCGGGGCAGGTGCTCTGATCACGGAGAACAAGGAGATCCCGGACGGTTCTCTGGTGATGGGCGCGCCGGGCAAGGTGGTGCGGCAGCTGGACGCCAAGGCGATCACGATGCTTGAGATGAGCGCGGTGCATTACCAGGAAAACGCCGCGCGCTTTGCCAAGGGTCTGCGGGCGGTCTGAGCCATGCAGACGCCGCTGCCCGTGTCGGACGTGATTGCGGCGCTGCCCCTGCCGGCCCTCGCCATCGCGACATCCGAACAGATCATCGCGATCAACCCGGCGGCGGAAAAGCTGTTCGGCGCTCCCGCGAGGGGACGCCATTTCATCACCATCCTGCGCCAACCTTCGGTGGTCGAGGCGGTCGAGCGGTGCCTTGCGGGCGCGGGGCAGGCCACGGCGCAATACCTCACCCGCGAGGGCCAGAGCGACGTGACCTATGACGTATCGGTCAGCCTCGTCGGTGGTGCGGGCGTCGCACTCGTGACGTTTCAGGACATCACCCACGTGGCGACCGCCAGCCAGATGCGCCGCGACTTCGTCGCCAACGTCAGCCACGAACTGCGCACGCCGCTGACCGCGCTCATGGGCTTTATCGAGACATTGCGCGGTCCGGCCCGTGATGACGCCGCCGCACGGGACCGGTTCCTGGGGATCATGACGACCGAGGCGGAGCGCATGAACCGGTTGGTGGGCGATCTTCTGTCACTCAGCCGCGTCGAAGCGCAGGAACGCGTGCGGCCCACGCAGCGCGTCGATCTGCAGGCGGTTCTGACCGCGACCCTGCGCAACCTCGCCCCCTTGGCATCCGAGGCTGACGTGACGCTGCGCACCGATCTGCCGGACGGGCCGGTGATGTTGATGGGGGATGCGGATCAATTGCAGCAGATCTTTACCAATCTGATTGAAAACGCGATCAAATACGGGGGCGACGGGCAGACCGTCGAGATCACCCTGACCGTCCATGACCGTATTGATGCGATCCGCGCGCCGGGCGTCGTGGTTCGCGTGCGCGACGAAGGCCCCGGCATTGACCCGCGCCATCTGCCCCGCCTGACCGAGCGATTCTACCGCGCCGACAGCCACCGCAGTCGTGCCCTGGGCGGCACCGGGCTTGGGTTGGCGATCGTGAAACATATTCTCAACCGGCACCGGGGGCGGCTCTTGGTGTCATCGGTTCTGGGCCAGGGCGCTGAATTCAAAGTCATTTTGCCGTCAGCATAAAGCGCACGACCGGGTGCGGGGGTGCCGGTTGCCGGGGCGCGGGCGCGACGTGTCATAAAACTGTAATAGAACTGTCACAAAAGCACAGTGAGCGGCGCCTAGAACCGGCGCAAGATCGCCATGGGGGCGATCGATATTGACCGCAAACAGGAGACACCATGTCTTTCGTAAAACTCACGACTTCCGCGCTGGCCATCGCCGCCGTATCCGCAACCGCCGCACAGGCGCGCGATCAGGTACAGGTGGCGGGATCCTCGACCGTGTTGCCTTACGCGTCCATCGTGGCCGAGGCCTTTGGCGAAAACTTTGACTTTCCGACACCGGTCGTCGAATCAGGCGGCTCTTCCGCCGGCCTCAAGCGTTTTTGCGAAGGCGTCGGGGAAAACACCATCGACGTGGCCAACGCGTCGCGCGCGATGAAATCCTCAGAAGTCGAAGCATGCGTGGCGAACGGCGTGAGCGACATCATCGAAGTGCGCATCGGGTATGACGGCATCGTCTTTGCCTCCGACATCGACGGTGAGACCTTTGAATTCACGCCTGCGGACTGGTACCGCGCGCTGTCCGACAAGGTCGTCGTGGACGGCGCCATCGTCGCGAACCCCTACACCATGTGGAACGAGGTCGACGCGGCATATCCCGCCCAACCGATCCAGGCCTTCGTGCCGGGAACCAAGCACGGCACGCGCGAGGTCTTCGAGGAAAAGGTGATCCTCGCGGGCTGCGAGGAAACCGGCGATTTCGAAGCGTTCAAGGCGGCCAATGGCGATGACAAGAAAGCGGCCGAGAAAGCCTGCATCGCGCTGCGCACCGACGGCAAGTCTGTCGACATCGACGGCGACTATACCGAAACGCTGGCGCGGATCGACAGCAACAAGGACGGCATCGGCGTCTTCGGGCTGGCGTTCTACGAAAACAACACGGACAAGCTGAGCGTGGCGACCATGTCCGGTGTGGTGCCCTCGACCGAAAGCATTTCGACTGGCGAATACCCCGTTTCGCGCCCCTTGTACTTCTACATCAAGAAAGCGCATATCGGCGTCATCCCGGGGCTGAAGGAATTCGCGGAGTTCTTCGTCGCTGACGAAATCGCAGGCCCTGATGGACCGCTCGCGGAATACGGTCTGGTGTCCGACCCCGAATTGGCCGACACTCAGACCATCGTGGCGGATGAGACGGTGATGGGCGGCGGTTCCTGAACCTCCGGCCGATCTGAAACAATTTTTGGGCTGCCCTCCGGGGCGGCCCCTTGCCTATGACGCCAAAGGCGGAGATCTTATGCCTCTTTCGTTTCTCGCCAATCCCGTGACGCTCGTGCTGGTGGTGCTGGCCGTGTCGGTTGCGGGCTACGTGCTTGCGCGGCGCCGGGCGATGGCGCGGGCCGGAGGCGATGCGCGTGTGCTGCACTCGCTGCCCAATTACTACGGGATGACGGCAGCCATGGCCGCTGCGGTGCCGGCCCTCGGCGTGCTGGTGATCTGGCTGTTGGCGCAGCCGATGATGATCCAGAACGCGATCATGCCGCTTTTGCCCGCGGATGTCGTGCAGGACGCGGGCCGGACCAGCCTGGTGCTCAGTGATGTGGACCGCGTGGCGCGCGGCGTTGATAAAGCAGTTGCGCAAGGCGCGCTGGACGCGGGCGCCATTGCCGCGTTGCGCGATGATCCGACGGGCCTGCGAGACACGCTGGCGGGCGTCGGTGTCGCGTTGGGGTCCGAGGTCGAACCATACGTGCTGGCCGCGGCACAGGCGGCGCGCGGGCTTGATGCGCGCTGGGATCTGATCCGCAGCGCTGTCGTGATCGTGCTGGCACTGGCGGGACTGGTGGTGGCCGTGCGGGCGGCCGATCCGGCGTTTCGCGCGCGCAACGTGGTCGAGCGGGGGATCCTTGCGCTCCTGATCGTGGCCGCTTCGCTGGCGGTCCTGACGACGGTGGGCATCGTTCTTTCGATGCTGTTCGAAACGATGAACTTCTTTCGCCTGCACCCTTGGCAGGATTTCTTCCTGGGCAGCTCCTGGGCGCCCAATTTCCGGGGCGACAGCGCGCTTTCGATTCTGCCGCTGCTATGGGGCACGTTCTATATCTCTGCGATTGCGCTTTTGGTGGCCGTGCCGATCGGGCTCTATGCCGCGATCTACCTCAGCGAATACGCCGGTCCCACGATGCGCGCCGTGGCCAAGCCGCTGCTCGAGATTCTCGCGGGCATTCCGACGATCGTCTACGGGCTTTTTGCGCTGCTGACCGTGGGGCCGTTTCTGGTGGACGTCTTCGGCGCGGGCGGCCCGCTGAGCCTTGAGGGCGCGCGGGGGGGCGATCCGCTGATGGCGGGGGCGACCGCGGTGATGACGGCGGGGCTGGTGATGGGGATCATGCTGATCCCCTTCGTGTCGTCGCTGTCGGATGACATCATCAACGCCGTCCCGCAAAGCCTGCGCGACGGGTCTTACGGGCTTGGGGCAACCCCGTCCGAGACGATCCGCCAGGTCGTGTTGCCGGCCGCGCTGCCGGGCATCGTGGGCGCGATCCTGCTTGCGGCGTCGCGCGCCATCGGCGAGACGATGATCGTGGTGCTGGGGGCAGGGGCCATCGCGCGGTTCTCGGGCAACCCTTTCGAGGCGATGACGACGATCACCACCCGCATCGTGAGCCAGCTGACCGGCGACACCGATTTCGCCAGCCCCGAAACGCTGGTGGCTTTCGCCCTTGGCCTGACGCTTTTCGTTCTGACGCTGGGGCTGAATGTTCTGGCGCTTTATATCGTGCGCACATACCGGGAGCAGTACGAATGACCGACACGCCCCACACATCGCTCTTGAAGCAGGACGCGCGCACCGCGCGCCGCAACCGGACCGAGACGCGGTTCAAGGCCTATGGCATGGCCGCGATCGCCATTGGCGTGCTGATGCTGGTGGTGCTTTTGACGACCATCATCGGCCGCGGCACGGGTGCGTTTCAACAGACCTATCTGACGGTCGAGGTGACACTGCTCGAGGCCAAGCTCGACAAGAAGGGCAACCGTGACATCGACGACATCAAGAAGGTGTCCACCTTCGGCTACAAGCCCCTGCTGAGCGATGCCTTCGAGAAGATGGTGACCGATGGCACCGTGCAAAGCGGTCTCAAGTCCAAGGCGATGGCCGACATCCTGTCAAAGGGTGCCGAGGCGCAGATGCGCGATGCGGTGATTGCGGATCCATCGCTGATCGGTCAGACCGTGACCTTCGATTTCCTCGCCTCCGGGCGAGTCGATGGATATCTCAAGGGGCGCGTGACGCGCGACAGCATCGCCAACGACAAGAACATCAGCGCCGAGCAGCTTGATCTGGTGGACCAGTTGCAGGCCGCAGGGGTGCTCGAGAAAAAGTTCAACTTTGCCTTCATCACCGGGGCCGATGCGTCGGATGCCCGACCCGAGGCCGCCGGCATGGGCGTGTCGATGGTGGGCTCGCTTTTCATGATGCTGGTGGTGCTGGTGCTCGCGTTGCCCATTGGTGTGGCCGCGTCGATCTATCTTGAGGAGTTCGCGCCGAAGAACTTGATCACGGACATCATCGAGGTCAACATCTCGAACCTCGCGGCGGTGCCGTCGATCGTGTTCGGCATTCTCGGCCTCGCGGTTTTCATCAACTACATGCACCTGCCGAACTCGGCGCCGCTGGTGGGAGGGCTGGTGCTGACGCTGATGACGCTGCCGACGATCATCATCTCCACCCGCGCCTCGCTGAAATCCGTGCCGCCCTCGATCCGGGACGCGGCGCTGGGGGTCGGGGCGTCAAAGATGCAGTCGGTGTTCCACCACGTGCTGCCGCTGGCCGCGCCGGGGATCCTGACGGGCACCATCATCGGCCTCGCGCAGGCCCTGGGCGAAACCGCACCGCTGTTGCTGATCGGGATGGTCGGGTTTATCGCCTCGAACGGTCCCGGCAGCATCAGCGAAGGGCTTCTGAGCCCGAATTCCGCCATGCCCGCCCAGATCTATGAGTGGGCTAAACGTGCCGATCCCGCCTTTTACGAGCGCGCCTGGGGTGGCATCATGATCCTGCTCGTGTTTCTGATCACCATGAACGCCATTGCAGTACTGCTGCGCCGCCGGTTCGAGCGGCGCTGGTAAAGGAGCCAAAGATGCGCGACGACACCCAAAAACCGGAGGCTCAAGTGGCCCAGACGTCAAAGATTTCCGCCCGCAACGTGCAGGTGTATTACGGTGACAACCAAGCGATCAAGGACGTCAGCGTCGAGATCGAGGACAAGACCGTGACTGCCTTCATCGGGCCATCGGGATGTGGCAAATCCACCTTTCTGCGCTGCATCAACCGGATGAACGACACAATCGACAGCTGCCGCGTCGAGGGTGAGATCAAGATCGACGATGAGGACATCTATGACCCCAAGGTCGATCCGGTGCAATTGCGCGCAAAGGTCGGCATGGTGTTTCAAAAGCCCAACCCGTTCCCCAAATCGATCTATGACAACGTGGCCTATGGCCCCCGCATCCACGGCCTTGCACGCAACAAGAGCGAGCTGGACGAGATCGTGGAGCGCGCATTGCGCCGGGGCGCGATCTGGGACGAGGTAAAGGACCGGCTGGCCGCGCCTGGCACGGGCCTGTCAGGTGGTCAACAGCAGCGTCTGTGCATCGCCCGCGCCGTGGCGACGGAGCCTGAGGTGCTGTTGATGGACGAGCCATGCTCGGCACTGGATCCGATCGCGACCGCGCAGGTCGAGGAATTGATAGACGAGTTGCGTCGCAACTATTCGGTGGTGATCGTCACGCACTCGATGCAGCAGGCCGCACGGGTCAGCCAGCGCACGGCGTTTTTCCATCTGGGCAGCCTTGTGGAGTTCGGGGACACGGACAAGATTTTCACCACCCCCGAAGATCCGCGCACCGAAAGCTATATTACCGGGAGGATTGGGTAATATCATGGAAGAGCAACATCACATTGCTTCGGCGTTCGACCGCGATCTGGAAAAGGTCCAGGCGCAGATCATGAAAATGGGCGGGCTCGTCGAAGACGCGATCAGACAGGCCGCCAAAAGCCTTGAGACCCGCGATGAGCCTTTGGCCGAAAAGGTGCGCGCCGCCGACAAGGCGATTGACGCGCTTGAAAGGGAAATCAATGAAAACGCCGCGCGGGTGATTGCCCTGCGGGCGCCCACGGCCGTCGATCTGCGGGTTATTCTGAGTGTCATGAAAATCTCGGGCAACCTTGAGCGGATCGGCGATTACGCCAAGAACATGGCCAAGCGCACCGGTGTGCTGGCGCAGATGCCGCCCGTGAACGACAGCACCGGCGCCATCCGGCGCATGGCGCGGCTGGCCGAAGAGATGCTGAAGGATTCGCTGGATGCCTATATTCGCCGCGACGCGGATCTGGCCGCACAGGTCATTGCCCGCGACGAGGAACTGGACCAGATGTACAACGCCCTGTTCCGGCAGTTCCTGACCTTCATGCTTGAGGATCCGCGC
>JBFFQZ010000116.1:0-8452 GCA_041573235.1 Sulfitobacter sp.
CCCAATGCGTAAGGAATAAACGTCTGTTTACACAGCGAACATCAGCAGCAGAGCGACGAGGAACGAGAAGATCCCCAGGGCTTCTGCGAACGCGATGCCGATGAACAGTGTTGCTGTCTGCGACGCAGCAGCGGATGGATTACGCAGAGCGCCTGCCAGGTAGTTGCCGGCCACGTTGCCAACCCCGATTGCAGCGGCACCAGAACCGATTGCTGCCAGACCTGCGCCGATATGTGCGAGTTCGCCTTCCATGTGAAATCTCCTTACGATTGGAAGTTGAGTTAGTAAGGTGGGGGTGTCCCCCACCGTCGTCAGTGGTGTGGATGCAGCGCGTCCTTGAGGTACACGCATGTCAGGATCGTGAACACGTAAGCCTGAATGAAGGACACAAGGACCTCCAGACCGTACATGGCCGTGATCGCAACCACGGAAACCGGGCTGATCACGGCGATGGCGGCAAAGCCCGCGAACACCTTGATCACCGCGTGGCCCGCCATGACGTTGCCCGCCAGACGAATGGAGTGGCTCACGGGGCGCACGAAATATGAAATAAGCTCGATGATGGCCAGCACCGGGCGCAGCGCCAACGGCGCAGAGGCTACCCAGAAGAGGCTCAGGAAGGCTGTGCCGTTCTTGACGAAACCGAGGATGGTCACCACCAGGAACACCGCAAGTGCCAGCACCACGGTCACCGCGAAATGCGATGTCGGCGTAAACGCTGTCGGGATCAGCCCGAGGAAGTTCGCACAGACGATGAACATGAACAGCGTCATGATGTAGGGGAAATACTTGACCCCGTCCTTGCCGCAGATGTCTTCGACCATCTTGTAGACAAAACCGTAGGCAAGTTCGGCGACAGACTGCATCCGCCCGGGCACGACCGCCCGCTTGGAGGTGCCGAGAACGAGGATGGCAAACACCGCCAGCACTGCCAAACCGGTCCACAGCGCCGCGTTGGTCAGCGTAAACCACTGCACCACACCTTCGCCACCAAGGGGTTTCACGATGAACTGATCCATCGGGTGGAACACCAGACCGCCCGCCTCTTCGCCGCCTTTTGCTTCTGCTGCCATTTTCAGGCCCCTTCACTCTCGTCACCCGATGCGGGTGGTTTTTTCCTGCCCCGTCCGGGGTCGTAAATCTCTCCGGCCTCTTCGGCCAGCCTCTTGTCCTGCATCTCCTGCGCGGAGCGGAGCATCGTCTTCACGCCCGCCGCGAGCCCCAGCAAAACAAACAGCACCATGAAAATCGGCAGCGTACCAAAAAGCACATCCAGCCCATATCCGATGCCGAACCCGATCCCTAGACCGGCCACAAGCTCTATCACCATCCGCCAGGCCATGTTTGCCTGAGAATAATGCTCATCCGCGCGGGGTTTCGGCGTCTGGCTGCCTTTTGCCGCCGTGATCCTCGCCTCTATCTCTTCGAGACTTTGCTTCCGATCCTGGTCGTCCATGCGCACGCCCCATCTGGGATGACTTGTGCAGTGGGTACTGCGCCGCAGCAAAGGAGTCAACGGCGCATGATGATCCGACAAGCCCTTGTATATAAATGATAAAAATATCTACAACCCTGTCATCACGGCATCAACCCGTCGAAAACCGCCCCGAACTGGCGTCTTTTCTCATTCAACCATCCGGTTGATCATCAGCCGCAGCGCGCGTTTCGCTTTCGCTCTGCGTGGCTGATGGATATAGGGTATGGACATGGCACACACCCTCGACAGCACCTTCGCCGCACTGGCCGATCCGACCCGCCGGGCAATCCTCGCGATGCTGCTGGAGGATGACATGGCCGTGACCGACGTGGCCGAGCCGTTCGAGGTCTCGCTCGCCGCGATCAGCAAGCACCTGACCGTGTTGACCAACGCCGGGCTCATCACCCAGGAAAAACGCGGACGCGTGAAATGGTGCAAGCTTGAACCCGACGCCCTGAGGTCCGCATCGGTCTGGATGCAGGGCTTTGGTCAGTTCGAGCCGGTGAACCTCGACGCTTTCGAACGCTTTCTGAAGGCAGAGTTCCCGGAGCCGAAAGACGCAGACACGCCATAGCGCGCGCGGAAAAGGTACATAGCACCGCGCGCGTCCCCCATGGGCATCTGGTGGACAGCAGCGCTCAGCGCCGTTCATCATCGCGCAGCAAAAGCAGCAGCGCCAACACTGTCAGCGCCACTCCGACGGCGATTAACGCCCTCGGCACCCCGTTGCCCAGCGCCGCCTCCCAGCAGATCACCCAGGTCGGCACGAGATAGGTATAGGCCATGACCTTCGCCGAGGGCAGCCGCAGCGAGGCAAACTGGACCAGCACGAAGGTGATCGCGCTGGCGCAGATTGCCACGTAAACGATCGTGATCCAGACCAGAGGGCGCAGGGCGCTCCAGTCCGTCGCCATGATGTCGCGCGCCCCCACCAGCCCCAGCAGCAACACACCCGCCACCAGCGTGCCAAATGAAAACACGACGGCGCTTTCGCCCCGGTTCAGCCTGCGCACCAGCGGCGTATAGACCGCGTGCGCCATGCACCCGAAGAAAAAGATCACCTCGCCCCGCCCCACGTCGAACACCAGAAACGCCGCCAGATCCGCGCGAAAGATGACCCACAGCGCGCCCACTCCCCCGATGGCCAACGCAAGTGCCATGCGCGGCGTGGCGCGCTGGCGCAGCAGGAACCAGGCGAACACACCCGACATTGCCGGCACCAGCGTGAACACCGCGGCCGAGCTGACCGGGCGCGATGTCTTGAGCCCCTCGAACATCAGCACCAGGTAGATCGCAAAGAGCCCGCCCAGCAGCAGATACCGCCAGGGCGCGACGAAAGCGCTGCGCGGGATGCCGCGGGTGAAATGCGCCACGGTGCCCAGCGCCACCCCCGCAATGACGAAGCGGACCGCATTCAGCGCCAGCGGCGCGATGTCATTGGCCACCATTGATCCCAACGAAAAAGAGCCCGCCACCAGCCCCGAAAACAGCAGCATCGCCAAATGGCCGCGGGCTTGCGGGCTCATGCCCGGTGAAGGCTCACAGGGACCCCGCCTTGACGTGGGATTTGAGGAATTGCACCAGCGCCTGCACCTTGCTGGTCCGGTGCAGGTCGACATGGGTCACCAACCACAACCCCGAAGCCCACTCCGGCCGCGGCTTGGCGACCTCGACCAGATCGGGGTTCGATGACGCCTCAAGCACACTCATAAACCCGATCCCCGCCCCAGCCATCAGCGCATAGTCCAGCGCACGAACGTCATTGCTGCGATAGACGACGTTTTCGCGCGGGACGGCCTCGCTCATCCAGCGCGCGTAGGGGGCGCGACTGTCGATGTCATCGTGCCCGACAAAACGGTGCGCGCCATACTCCTGCGGGCCTGCGGGCATGCCGTGCTCCTCGACATAGCTTTTGGACGCGTACAGCCCCACCTCAAGGTCCATCAGCGCCTGCACGACATTATCAGGCTGGGACGGCGGCGGACCCGCGCGGATGGCGACATGCGCCTCGCCGTATTCGAGACGAAACAACCGGTCCCCTGTCAGGTAACGCACGACGACATCACTGTATTCCTTCTGAAAGGCCGCCATCAGCGGCGCGATCCGCGGCGCCAGCGCCACCAGCGACGTCACCACAAGATCACCCGAAACCTCGGTGCCGCGCCCCCTGATGCGGCTGAGCAGTTGGCTGAACTGATCTTCGGTCGCCTGCGCCACCCGCAAAAGGTCCTCTCCCGCCTCGGTCGGCGTGTACCCGCGCGCGTGCCGTTGAAACAACTTGACCCCAAGCTGCCCTTCCAGCGCATCGATGTGCCGGATCACCGTGGCATGGTGGACGCCCAGACTTTCCGCAGCACCGCTCACCGTGCCAAGCCGCGCGACCTGATAGGCGGTTCTGACTTCGTCCCAGTTCTGCATGTTTACCCCGCGTGCGTGCATGAACAGATATCGAATCATATTGGAGATTCCGCACAGAGACACAACGCCAAAGAAAACCCCGCGGCCAATACCGGCCGCCAACAGGTCACCCGATGCCCTTCCGGTTCGCAACTGTGCGCCTCCGCACATCCGCTGTTGATCAAGAGGTCTGGCGTGAATTCCCTTTCCCATTAGATCAGGTCGGATTTAACACAGAAAGGTCACCCAATGTCGGTTCTTCAAATTGTTTCCTCCGTCCTCGAAGACAACTCCACCTCCACGAAACTGTCCTCCGAAGTCCTGCAAGCCATCGGCGGCACGGTCGTCACCCGCAACGTCAACGTCGGCATTCCACCCATCGACAGCACGTGGGTCGGCGCCAACATGACCCCCGAGGCCGACCGTACCGACGCCCAGCGCGATGCGCTTGCCCTGTCGGACACGCTGATCGCCGAAATCAAGGCCGCCGACACGCTGGTCATCGGCGCGCCGGTCTATAATTTCGGCGTGCCCTCCACGCTGAAGGCGTGGATCGATCACATCTGCCGCGCCGGCATCACCTTTCAATACGCCGAAACAGGGCCAAAGGGTCTGCTGGAAGGCAAGCGCGCCATCATCGTTCTGGCGAGCGGCGGCACGAAACTGGGCTCGGACTTTGATTTCGTCTCGGGCTACCTGCGCCAGATCATGAACTTCATCGGCATCACGGATGTCGAGATCGTCGCCGCGGACCGCATCCTTGCCGAGGGCGATCAAGCCATCGCCGAAGCGCGCGAGGCGATTGCCGCGCTGTGACCACAGGCGGGGCGGTTGACAGCGCCCCGCGTCGCCGCTAAATCCATTCCAATCTTCCGGAAGCCTCGACTTCCGGTCCTGTCTGTACAGGATCGCCCCCAGTCAGCGCGTTGCGCCCACTGGGGCGAAACCCGTTTTGTCCCGCGCATGTCTTCGGACGCAGGCAAGGGACGGACATTTGTGAATTCACGCGGACGCTCCTACATTGGGGTGACACCGCAACCGACCATTGAAAGGGCCCGCGCCCATGTTTGAAAATCTCAGCGAACGCCTCTCCGGCGTCTTCGACCGCCTGACCAAACAAGGCGCGCTGTCCGAAGATGACGTGAAAACCGCCCTGCGCGAAGTGCGCGTGGCATTGCTCGAGGCGGACGTGTCGCTGCCCGTCGCACGCGATTTCGTCAAGGCGGTTCAGGACAAGGCCACCGGACAGGCGGTGACGAAATCCATCACACCGGGCCAGCAGGTCGTCAAGATCGTGCATGACGCGCTCATCGACGTGCTGCGCGGCGAAGGCGACCCCGGCCACCTCAAGATCGACAACCCGCCCGCGCCGATCCTCATGGTCGGCCTTCAGGGCGGCGGCAAGACGACAACGACCGCCAAACTGGCAAAACGCCTTACCGAAAGGGACGGCAAGCGCGTGCTGATGGCCTCGCTCGACGTCAACCGCCCGGCTGCGATGGAGCAACTGGCGATTCTCGGCAACCAGATCGGCGTCGACACCCTGCCGATCGTGAAGGGCGAAAGCCCCGTCGCGATCGCCAAACGCACCAAGACACAGGCGAGCCTCGGCGGCTACGATGTCTACATGCTCGACACCGCCGGGCGGCTGTCCATCGACGAAGAACTGATGGCCCAGGTCGAAGCCGTCCGTGACGTTGTCAACCCGCGCGAAACGCTGCTGGTGGTCGATGGCCTGACCGGACAGGACGCCGTCCAGACGGCCGAGAATTTCAACCAGCGCATTGGCATCACAGGCGTGGTGCTGACCCGCATGGACGGCGATGGCCGCGGCGGCGCGGCGCTTTCGATGCGCGCGGTGACGGGCAAGCCGATCAAATACGTGGGCCTCGGCGAAAAGATGGACGCGCTCGAAACCTTCGAGCCCGAGCGTATCGCCGGCCGCATCCTGGGCATGGGCGACATCGTGGCCCTGGTGGAAAAGGCGCAGGAAACCATCGAGGCCGAACAGGCCGAAAAGATGATGAAGCGCATGATCAAGGGTCAGTTCAACATGAACGACCTGCGCTCACAGCTTGAGCAGATGATCAAGATGGGCGGCATGCAGGGCATGATGGGCATGATGCCCGGCATGGGCAAGATGGCCAAACAGGTCGAAAGCGCGGGGCTCGACGACAAGATCCTCAAACAGCAGATCGCCCTGATCCAGTCCATGACCAAGAAGGAACGCGCCAACCCTGCCCTGCTTCAGGCAAGCCGCAAGAAACGCATCGCCAAAGGCGCGGGCCTGGAAGTGTCCGACCTGAACAAACTGATGAAGATGCAGCGCCAGATGGCCGACATGATGAAGAAGATGGGCAAGATGGGCAAAGGTGGCATGCTCAAACAGGCCATGAAAGGCATGATGGGCAAGGGCGACATGGACCCGGCCGCCATGGCCCAGGGCATGGACCCAAAAGCACTCGAGGCGGCAGCCAGGCAGATGGGCGGCAAGCTTCCCGGCATGGGCGGCGGCATGGGCCTGCCCTCCGGTCTTTCTGGGTTCGGGAAAAAGAAATGACCGTGCAGCCCTCCCATACGGCGCCCTTTGCCGCGCGCGCAGCAGTACCCCACTGCGAGCACGCCCGCCTCCGCACCCGGACTGTAATCGCGCGTCAGCGCGGCAATGCGGTCCCGAATGCGCGCCCTCACTGCGCCATCCATGCCGTAGCCCCCGGACCACGCACGGAATGTGGGACCGGTTCATTGGCCGCAAGGAGCCTGCGATGAACGATCCCGTCACCCTCGCCGCGCAGGTCCTCAAAGAGCACCGGGCCTCCATCGACCGGCTGGATGCCATTCTCGTCTACACGCTGGGCGAGCGGTTCAAACATACGCAGGCTGTGGGGAAACTCAAAGCCACGCACGACCTTCCCCCATCCGATCCCAACCGCGAAGCGGCCCAGATCGGACGGCTAGAAGATTTGGCGAAAGAAGCGGACCTCGATCCCGAATTCGCCAAGAAGTTCCTCAACTTCATCATCGCTGAAGTCATTCAGCACCACAAGAGTCACCAAACCTGAACGCACCTGCGGTGCACCATCAAACGTAAGGTGGGGTGTCACCCCACCACCAACCTCAAAAAGGACTACCATCATGGCCATGAAAATTCGTCTCGCACGCGGCGGCTCCAAAAAGCGCCCCTTCTACCGCATCGTCGCCGCCGACAGCCGCATGCCCCGCGACGGGCGTTTCATTGAAAAGCTGGGCACATATTCCCCGCTGCTCGCCAAGGACAACGAAGACCGCGTGAAAATGGACGTCGAACGCGTGCAGTACTGGCTCGACCATGGCGCGCAGCCGACCGACCGGATCCAGCGCATGCTGGAAGCCGCAGGCCTGCGCCCCAAGACCGAGCGCAGCAACCTCAAGAAGGGCACGCCCGGCAAGAAAGCCCAGGAACGCGTGCAGCAGAAAGCCGACAAGGCAGCAGCAGCAGCCGAAGCAGCAGCAGCCCCAGCCGAAGAAGCTGCGGCAGAATGATCGGACGGACCCGGCATGCATGAATTCTCAGAAGATTTCCGTGCCGGGTTGACCGATCTGATGCGATGGCGCCGCGACGTGCGCCATTTCCGCACCGACCCCGTGGAAGAGGCGCTTGTGCTCGAGTGCCTCTCCACCCTCTCCCTCGCCCCCTCCGTAGGCCTGTCGGAACCCTGGCGCGTGATCCGCCTGCAGTCCGACGCCGCTCGGCAGGCCGCGCTCGAGAATTTCCAGTCCGCCAATGCCAAGGCGCTCGCGGGCTACGATGGCGACCGCGCCAAACTCTATGCCTCACTCAAACTGTCGGGCATGCGGGACGCGCCGCAGCAAATGGCGGTGTTCTGCGACGACACCACCGAAAAAGGTGCGGGCCTCGGCGCCGCCACCATGCCCGAGGTGCGCCGCTATTCGGTGGTCGCCGCAGTGACGTTGATGTGGCTCCAGGCGCGCAGCATGGGCCTTGGCATGGGCTGGGTGTCGGTCCTGGATCCCGACCAACTGTGCCGTGACCTGGACGTCCCCGAAGGCTGGTCGCTCGTCGCTTATCTTTGCCTTGGATGGCCAAGCGATGTATCCCTGACGCCAGAGCTTGAAACCAAGGGCTGGGAGGCCCGCGCCGCCGCCCTGCACGTCGAGGACCGCTGATGTACCGGCTTTTGAAATTTGCCTTTGTCCTGACCATCGGCGTGGTCACGGGCTTTCACTTCAACACTGTGCTGATGCAAAGCGAATGCAGCGCAGGCGAAGGTCAGTGGACGGGCACGATTTGTGTGAATTCGGAGTTGCTGCAATGAACGAAAAGGTCTTGGTCGGCGTGATCTCTGGCTCCTACGGGGTCAGGGGCGAGCTGCGCATCAAAAGCTTCTGCGCCGTTCCGCAGGACATCGAAACCTACAGCCCTCTCACCGATGAAAGCGGGACGCGTCAGTTCGCGCTTGCCATCATCCACCCCATCAAGGGCGGCTTTTCCGCGCGCATCGCCGATGTCGCCACCAAGGAAGAGGCCGACAACCTGCGCGGCACCCAGCTTTTTGCCCGGCGCGAGCAGCTGCCGTC
>JBFFQZ010000117.1:0-8376 GCA_041573235.1 Sulfitobacter sp.
CCGCCGCCGATGACCATGCAGATCTCGACCCCCATGTCATGCACGGATTTCACTTCCTGGGCGATGCGCTCGACGGTCGGCGGATGCAGCCCGAACCCCTGATCGCCCATCAGCGCCTCGCCAGAAATCTTGAGCATGACGCGGCGAAATGCGGTTTGGGGCGTGTCAGACATGGGGGGCACCTTTCAAGGGATACTGGAGCGGTCTTTCGCTCGCGCGTAAAATGTCGCAAACAGCGCCAAGGTTCAATGCGGCGCGGAGGCCCCTGGAAAAGAAATGTGGACCAAACCACAGCAAGAGTTCATCGATCGCATCGATGCGCGCACGCCGGTCCTGATCGCGGGCCCCACAGCATCGGGCAAATCGGCGCTGGCGCTTGAGATTGCGGCCCGCGCAGGCGGTGTGATCGTGAACGCGGATGCCTCGCAGGTGTATGGCTGCTGGCGGGTGATCTCGGCGCGGCCCTCGGCAGAGGAAGAGCGTGCGGCGCCCCACCTGCTCTATGGGCACGCGGCCGAGGACGCACCCTATTCCACCGGCCATTGGCTGCGCGAGGTCCGCGAGATCCTGCAACAGGACGCGCGGCCCATCATCGTCGGCGGCACGGGCCTCTATTTCAAGGCGCTGACCGAGGGGTTGGCGGAAATCCCGGCGGTGCCGCCGCGGATCCGTGCCGAGGGGGACGCGCTGGGGCTTGAACAGTTGATCGCAGGGCTGGACCCGCAGACGGCGGCGGGCCTCGATCTGGACAACCGCGCGCGGGTGCAGCGGGCCTGGGAGGTGTGGCGCGCGACGGGGCGCGGGCTGTCGGAGTGGCAGGCGCAAACCGGTGCGGCACTGCTGCCTGCGGGCACGTGCACGCGCATTGCCCTGCGGGTGCAGCGCGACTGGCTGAACGCGCGCATCGCACAGCGGTTCGACCAGATGCTGGCCATGGGCGCGCTGGAGGAAGTCGCGACCGTGCTGCCGCGCTATGACCCCGCCCTGCCCGCGCACCGGGCCATCGGCGTGCCGGAGCTTGTCGCGCACCTGCGCGGCGAGATCTCGCTGGACGAGGCCCGCGCGCTGGCCGTCATCGCAACGCGGCGATATGCCAAGCGGCAGCGCACCTGGCTGCGCAGCAAAATGGCCGACTGGCACCCGCTCGACCTCCCCATATAAAGGGAGGCTGACAGGCCAATTCACTCTATCATTCGAGATTGAGCGCGATATGGTCGATGTATTCCGGTGACCTGCCAAGTGGAGGGGTTCAGGCGATGAGCGATACTATTCTGCGCATACAGACGCTGGCACAGCTCAGTGGCGGACAGGACTGGCGGCTGAACATGGCCCATGACCGGCCACACCACATCCTGTTCTGGATCACGCGCGGTCAGGGCCGGATCCTGCTGGACGGGCGGCGGCGCGGATTGGGCACGCATAACGCCGTCTTTGTCCCGGCGGGATCGCTGTTTGCCCTCGAACTGGGGCGGCAGGGCATGGGCCAGGCGGTTCTGATCCCCGAGGGCACTCCGCTCCGGTTGCCCAACATGCCGCGGCATTTGCGGGTGCGTGATGTACAGGTGCAGTCCGAACTGAGCGGGCTGATCGACAGCGCCCAGCGTGAACAGACCAATGCGCGCCCGCTGTCGCAGGATGCGATGGAGGCGCATGTGGCGCTGATGTCGGTCTGGCTGCGTCGGCAGATCGCGCTGGAAGAACACGTGCCGCCGCCGCGCAATGCCGCCGAACGGCTGTCACGCCGCTTTGCCGCGCTGGTCAGCACGCAATACGCGACCGGCAGGACCATGGCGGAATATGCCGCCGACCTCGACATGACACCCACCCATCTGACCCGCGCGGTCAAGATCGCCACCGGCAAGACGGCAGCCGAGCTGCTGACCGAGCGGACCGTTTATGCGGCGCGGCTGCTGCTGGAAACGACGCAAGCCCCCGCGCGCAACATCGCGCAGCATCTGGGCTTTGGCAGTGCCGCCTACTTCACCCGCTTCATGCAACAGCACACGGGCCAGCCCCCCAGCAAGCTGCGCGCGGCAGAAAAGATCCCGGCAAAAGCGAAAAGCGCACTGATGTCGGCGGCGCATCCCTGACTGGCGCAGCCCGGAATTTTACGGCCAAATACGACACCCCAATGTCGCAAAAATTAGATGAAGCGTCAAAACCCGGCGTTGACGCGCGCTGTCTTTCTATGCCTGATAGATGAAACGGGATCGGCGCCCGGCTGGGCCGCCTTTCAAATCAATCGGATCCGGCAAACGGATCCCAGGGGGGAAACAGCATAGCAGCGAGCGCTGCGCACGATATGACCAAAGGGTCGTGTCGTGAGAAAACTTCACACACCAAAAAAGGCGCAAAGCCTGAACCGCGGGACGGGATCAACCCGGTCACGTACCACCAACAGGGGCTGACATTCATGGGACTATTCATCGTCAGACGTCTGGGCGTGATGCTGCTGACGGCGCTATGCCTGACGTTCATCGTGTTCTGGCTGACGAACCTTTACCCAAACCTCGAAAAGCTCGCCAAGACGCAGGGCAATTTCCGCATGAGCGACGAGGCCGTGTCGTCGTACCTTGGTGATCGCGGGTATCTGCAGCCCCTGCCGGTCAAATTCGCGCAATGGGTCGGTGTGGCTCCGGGATGGGTGACTGAGAAAGAGGACGGCACCACCTTCGGCCGGTGTTTCGCCGAAGACACGCCTGCCGAAGCGCGCAGCAGCTTTTGCGGGATCCTGCAGGGCGACTGGGGCTATTCGACGGTTTTCAAGGACGACGTCGGCAGCATCGTCGCCACGCGCCTGGGGCTGACGGGAAAGCTGATGTTTTGGGTGCTGGTGCTGATGGTGCCGATGGCGCTGTTGATCGGGGTGCTGGCGGGAATGCGCGAGGGGTCCAAGCTGGACCGGTCGCTCTCGACGGTGTCGATCGTGACCACGGCCACGCCGGAATATGTCTCGGGCGTGATCTTCATCGCGGTCTTCGCCTCATCGGCGTTCGGGTTGAAATGGTTCAAGGGCTCGGCCACCACGGCGATGGAAAACGCGACCTTCGAGAATTTCTTTCTGCCGGTGTTGACGATATCGCTTTACGGGATGGGATATATCGCGCGGATGACGCGGGCCTCGATGACCGAGGTGATGACCGCGCAATACATCCGCACCGCGCGCCTGAAGGGCGTGAGCTTTGGCAACATCGTGCTCAAACACGCGCTGCGCAACGCGCTGATCGCACCGTTCACGGTGATCATGTTGCAGATCCCCTGGCTGCTGAACGGCGTGGTTATCGTCGAGACGCTGTTCAACTATAAAGGCTTTGGTTGGGTGCTGGTGCAGGCGGCGGGCAACAATGACATCGAATTGCTGCTGGCGGTCTCTGTCGTGTCGGTGATCGTGGTGCTGATGACGCAGCTCATCTCCGACATCGGCTATGTCTTTCTCAATCCACGCATTCGCATTTCTTAAGGGAGGGACAGATGGAACAATTGACCTGGACCGGAGCGCTCACGCCGCTCAATCTTTTCCTCCTGCTGGCGGTGGGCGTGCTGGTCGTATCGATCGTCGCGCAGATCCTTGCGGGCCTGGCCACCGCCGGTGGCGGGCGGGCCGTTTATGCCGACGGCAGCATGGCGGCCGACAAGGGGCTGACCGGCTTTTGCGGGATGATCGTGCAATGGAGCTTTTACGCCGTCCTGCTGATCGTGCTGATCTATGTTGTCGGCGGTGCCTTGATGGGCACGGGCGCAGGCATCCTGGGCGGCATGAGCAGACAGCTCCTGCCGGTCTGGATCGCGCTGACGCTGACATTCACGTTATCCATAGTCTACAAGCGCAAGCTGGGTCTGTATGGCAAGCTGTTCGACAGCACGGTGGGCATGGTCGGCTTCGGGCTGGTGATGTTCTGGGTCTATGCGGGCTTCTTCGGGGGGGTGCTGGACATGGTCACCACCCACGACACGCTCAGCCAGGCCTCGGGCATGAAGAACAAGGCCCCCGGCACACCCTTGCGCGGTGCAGAGGGCGGCGAATACATGTGGTTCCTGCTGGGCGGCGACAACCTTGCGCGCGACGTGTTCAGCCGCCTGTTCGACGGTGCCTGGGTCGTGGTGCGGATCGCGCCCTTCGCGACGCTGTTCGCCTTCATGGTCGGCATCACGCTTGGCCTGCCCGCGGGATATTACGGTGGCCGGCTCGACACGTTCCTGAGCTTTCTGGCCAACCTGATCCTCGCTTTCCCGGTGATCCTGCTGTTCTACCTGCTGGTCACGCCAGAGATCGTGCTGACCGGCATTCCCAACTACATGGCACTGGTGCTGTTCATCTTTCCGCTGATCTTTCTGACGATCCTGCTGAACTCGCGCTATTATACCCAACCCTCGTTCCGCACCGGTCTGTTGACGGTGGTGCTGGTGCTTGGGGGATGGCTGTATCTGTCGCTGATCTCGACCGAAGGCTACGTGGTGCGCAAGGACGAAGGCTTCAGCCTGCCGGGCATCCCCGGTGCGCTGGATCTGTTCGACATCGACCCCGGCCTTCTGGTGGTCTTCGTGTCGGTCGTGTTCGTGAATGCGCCAACCGTTTTCCGGATCGTGCGCGGCCTCGCGCTGGACATCAAGACGCGTGATTACGTGGCCGCCGCACAGACCCGCGGCGAAGGTCCGTGGTACATCATGCTGTGGGAGATCCTGCCCAACGCCCGTGGGCCGCTGATCGTCGATTTCTGCCTGCGCATCGGCTATACCACGATCCTGCTCGGCACGTTGGGCTTCTTTGGGCTCGGGCTCGCGTCGGAAAGCCCCGACTGGGGCACCACGATCAACGCGGGGCGGCGGCTGTTGTCCGTCTATCCGCACGCGGCGATCGCGCCGGCGGTATCGCTGCTGACGCTGGTGCTGGGGCTGAACCTGCTGGCCGATGGCCTGCGCGAGGAAAGCCTGCGCGACTGATCAAGACGGGAACCGGGGGGGGAGCCCCCCCGGCCCCGCGAAATTTATGCGCAGAACGAAGCCACCACCGCGCGCTTCGATCTGCAACTGGGAGAGTTGACGATGCCAAAGCAGGATTATGACGGACCGATCCTCGAGATTGATAAACTGTCGATCTCGTTTTTCACGCGGTTGCGCGAGATTCCGGCCGTGATGGATTTCTCTGTCGCGGTCAAGCCGGGCGAAGCGGTCGGGCTGGTCGGTGAATCGGGTTGCGGCAAATCCACGGTTGCACTGGGTGTGATGCAGGACCTGGGCAAGAACGGGCGCATCGTGGGCGGCTCGATCAAGTTCAAGGGCCGTGATCTGGGCGCGATGAGCGACGAGGAGCTGCGCGATATCCGCGGCAGCGAGATCGCCATGATCTACCAGGAGCCGATGGCATCGCTGAACCCCGCGATGCGGATCGGCAGGCAGCTGATGGAAGTCCCGATGATCCATGCGGGCATGTCGGAAAAAGAGGCTTATGCGCGGGCCCTCCAGGTGGTCACGGACGTCAAGCTGCCCGACCCCAAGCGGATCCTCAATGCCTATCCACACCAGTTGTCCGGTGGTCAGCAGCAGCGCATCGTGATCGCGATGGCCTTGATGTCGGAGCCGTCATTGCTGATCCTCGATGAGCCGACGACCGCGTTGGACGTGACAGTCGAAGCGGCGGTGGTCGAGCTGGTCAAGGATCTGGGCAAGAAATACGGCACATCAATGCTGTTCATCTCGCACAACCTCGGTCTGGTGCTTGAGACCTGCGACAGGATCTGCGTGATGTATTCCGGCGAGGCGGTCGAGCGCGGCTCGATCGAGGATGTCTTTGACGAGATGCAGCACCCTTATACGCAGGCGCTGTTCCGGTCGATCCCACTGCCTGGCGCGGACAAGAACGCGCGCCCGCTGGTGGCGATCCCGGGCAATTTTCCGCTGCCCCACGAGCGGCCCAAGGGCTGCAACTTTGGCCCGCGATGCGATTATTTCGAAGCGGGACGGTGTGACGCGGGCGACATCCCCATGCGCGACGTGCCCGGCAACGAACGCCACGCCACCCGCTGCGTGAAGTTCGACGAAATCGACTGGAACGCGCCGCTGGCGGATGTCGTGGTCAAGGAGAAAGGCGAGATCGGCGATGTCGTCCTGAAGATCGACAACCTCAAGAAATACTATCAGGTCGCGGCCAATGCGATGTTCGGCGGCGGCGACACGAAGGTCGTGAAGGCCAACGAAACCCTGACCTTCGAGGCCCGCGAGAGCGAAACGCTTGCCATCGTGGGGGAATCGGGCTGTGGCAAATCGACCTTTGCCAAGGTCCTCATGGGGCTTGAGACGGCGACGGAGGGCGAAATACTGCTCGACAACCAGAACATCGGCGACGTTCCGATCGAAAACCGCACAACACAGAACGTGGCCGACATCCAGATGGTGTTCCAGAACCCGTTCGACACGCTCAACCCCTCGATGACTGTCGGGCGCCAGATCGTGCGGGCGCTTGAGATCTTCAAGATCGGCAAGAACGAAAAGGACCGCTGGCAGCGCATGCTCGAGCTTCTCGATCTGGTGAAGCTGCCGCGGGAGTTCGCCACGCGGATGCCGCGGCAGCTGTCGGGTGGTCAGAAACAACGTGTCGGCATTGCGCGCGCCTTTGCCGGGGACGCGCGGATCGTGGTCGCGGATGAGCCGGTGTCGGCACTCGACGTGTCTGTGCAGGCGGCGGTCACCGACCTGTTGATGGAGATCCAGCGCGAGCAGAAAACCACGCTGCTGTTCATCAGCCACGATCTGAGCATCGTGCGCTATCTCAGCGACCGCGTTATGGTGATGTATCTGGGCCATGTGGTCGAGCTTGGCACGACCGACCAGGTCTTTGCCCCGCCCTATCACCCCTATACCGAAGCATTGCTGTCGGCGGTCCCCATCGCGGACACCTCGGTGAAGAAGAAACATATCGTGCTCGAGGGGGACATCCCCTCGGCGATGAACCCGCCGCCCGGATGCCCTTTCCAGACGCGCTGCGGGTGGAAATCGAAGGTGCCGGGCAACCTGTGCGAGACCGAGATGCCCCCGGTGCGGATGCTGGACGCGGGCCATCAGGTCAAGTGTCACCTGAGCGACGCGGAACTCGCCGGGATGGAGCCTGTGATCGAAGTGGGCGATGTCGCAGCGGAATAAACAGGAAAGGCGGCCTTGATCGGGCCGCCGTTTTTCCATTCATCGCATGTGATTGTCAGAACAGGGGCAAATCGACCAGGGCCAGGCCCACGGAGCAGGGAAAATACGCCGCTGCAAAGAAGAACAGGCTGGGCATCCGCTGACGCAGCGCGGTCGCCGCGATGGCCATGACCGGACCTGCGACGAGAGCCAGAAGAACCGGAATAGCGATCATGTCGTAATAGTCGGATCCGACGCCCCAAGGCATTGCCGAATTTTCCAGACCGGCGGCCAGGGCACCGATGATCATACCCAGCACCGCCCCCAGCAGCATGGGCTTCAGATTGCCACGCGCCCGCGTCGGCGCGATCGTGTTCGTCATCGGAGAGCTGAACCGTGATGTCGCTGCCCCACCTTCACCGAGCGCCATCTGTGGCATTCCAAGAGCGGACCGGTTGTTGATACGGTTCACGCGCTCATTGAAGCTATTGTGGCTCATCGGTCATCACTCCATTTCTACTCGTGACAACGCGCTTATCGCGTCCAAATAGGGCCAGAGTGCGGCAAGGGGGGGTTGGGAATAGGGCGTTAACCATAATGTCGCTGACGGGATTCGGGCTGTGTCCTTGTTTTCATGTCATTTTCCGCAAAGACGCCCGCAAAGCCTCGCGGGCTCAAGAGTGCGGCAACCTTAAGGTCATATCATCCAACCTGAAGAGGAATCAGCGCCCCGCGATGATCCGGACATAGTTCCTGGTTTCGCGAAACGGTGGTATTCCGCCATGCTTTTTCACAGCGCCGGGGCCCGCGTTATACGCCGCCAGTGCCAGCCGCCATGTACCGAAAGTACGGTATTGTTGCATCAGATAGCGCGCGCCGCCTTCGAGGTTCTGGGATGGCACCGTCGGGTCCACCCGCAGCTTGGCCGCCGTGTTCGGCATCAACTGTGCGAGGCCCATGGCACCGGCGTGGCTGACGGCCTTGGGGTTCCAGCCGCTTTCCTGCGGGACCAGCCGCAGGAACAGATCCTCGGGCACACCGTGTTTGACGGCGGCGGCACGGGCCATCGCCAGATACGGCCCTCGATAACCACCACGCCATTTCTTGCGCGGGCCATCGTCGTCACCCCATTTTGTCGGTGTCACCACCCTGGGCGGCTGCAGCCGGGCCGATCCGTGGTATTGCTTGGACGCGCGGTTGTCGAGCAGCCTGGTCTGGGAGGAAAAAAGCTTGCTGCGGCTCTTGGAGGAGAAAACATCG
>JBFFQZ010000118.1:0-8275 GCA_041573235.1 Sulfitobacter sp.
CCGTGGCCACCTTGGCGTCGGCCAGGCCGATCTCTGCCAGAAGTTCGGCCAGCGTCGCTGCGCTGGTCTCGCGGCTTTCGCCGTTAACGGTAATCTTCATCCATCACCTCCGGGCGGGTGCCCGTTTCAAGCATGTCGGCCACCATCTTCGCCAGCGCGGGCGCCAGCAGGAAGCCGTGGCGGTAAAGCCCGTTTACATAAATCGTGTCGCCGCGCCTGCGGATGCGGGGCAGGTTGTCGGGAAAGGCGGGACGGGCATCGACGCCGATTTCCACCAGCTCGGCCTCGCCGAAGGCTGGATGCATGGCATAGGCGGCGGAAAGCAGTTCGAGGACCGAGCGGACACTGCGGCGGCGGTCGTCGCTCTCGACTTGCGTCGCGCCCAGCATGAACAGCCCGTCTGCGCGCGGAACCACGTAGAGCGGGAAGCGCGGATGGAGCAGCCGGATGGGACGGCTCAGGTGGATGTCGGAGCTGCGCAGCACCGCCATCTCTCCCTTCACCCCCCGCAGGTCCCGCAAGACGTCTCTCGCCGCCAGTCCGCGGCAGTCGAAGGTCAGACCGTCGGCGCGGCCGGGTTCGGCGACGAATACGACGCCGGCCAACTCCAGCTGGTCGCGGAGATGGAGCAGGGCTGCGCGCGGATCGAGATGCGCTTCGCCGGGAATGTGCAATGCGCGATCGAAACGGCCGTCGAGGTCCGGCTCCATCTCCGCGAGCGCGGCGACATCAAGCCGTTCGTGGCGCTGGACGCGCCGCGCGAACCGATCGAGTTCCCGCCTGTCGCGGCCAAGGGTCAGCACGACCGTTCCCCGACGCGCGACCGTCGCCCCCTGCCGCTCCCACCAGTCGGCCGCCTTCTGGCCGAGCCGCACGACGGGCTCCTCCGCGGTCTCGCCCTCGCAGAACGGCGCCAGCATCCCGCCGGCCCACCACGAGCAGCCATGCGGCCCCGGCCGCGCGGCGGGATCAAAGATTGTCACCTCGTGGCCCCGCGCGACCAGTTCCGTCGCCACACAGAGCCCGGCGACGCCGGCGCCGAGGACGCTCGCCCGCGTCACTTCCAGACCTCGTGGAAGTGGTGGACGGGGCCGTGGCCGGTGCCGATGCCCAGCCCGTCTGCGGCGCTGATCGCGCCGTGTAGCCAAGCCTGTGCGCGCTGAACCGCGTCCATCACACTGGCCCCGCGGGCCAGTTCGGCCGCGATGGCCGAGGACAGGCTGCATCCCGTCCCGTGGGTGTTGCGTGTGGCGAGGCGTCGCTGCTGCATCGTCGCGATGCCGGACGCCGTGATCAGCCTGTCGATACAGTTCGGCCCCTCGGCATGGCCGCCCTTCATCACCACGGCCCGCGCACCGAGCCGGAGCAGCGCACGGCCCTGCGCCTCTGTCTCCTCTGCGTTGCCCGCCGGGGAGCAACCAAGCAGGCGCGCGGCCTCGGGCAGGTTCGGCGTCAGCACGTCGGCGCGGGGCAGCAGCCTCTCGATCAACGCGACCTCGGCCTCTTCGGTCAGCAGCGCGTCGCCCGACTTTGCGACCATTACCGGATCGAGCACGACCGGACCGCGATAGCCCTCAAGGGCCGCGGCGACGGCGGCAACGATCTCGGGCGAGGCCAGCATTCCGATCTTGATGGCTTGCGGTGGGATGTCGTCCAGCACGGCGGCGATCTGCGCTCTGACCACTGCGGGTGAGACCGTCTCGACCGCGAAGACACCGCGGGTGTTCTGAGCGGTGATCGCGGTGATCGCGCTCGTGCCATAGACGCCAAGTGCCGAGAAGGTCTTCAGATCGGCCTGGATGCCCGCGCCTCCACCGCTGTCGGAGCCCGCGATGGTCAGTGCTGAATGATGTGCCATGGTCGCTTCCTCTTCCGGTAAGGGACGAGGAAGAAAAGGCGGGCGTTTTCGTGCGTGCCAAGACTTGCTCCATTCCCTACGCCGGCATTGCCCGGATCAGGTTCAATGGGTTGGCTTGCGCCTCTCAGCCCCAAAAAAGGGGCACCCCAACGGATTCGGGTTATTGATAACAGGGCACGGTCGGGCCCGCAACTGCGCGTATTCAGGCGGCGGCGCTTCCCACCGGAGCGTGCGGGATTCCCTTCGTTTACCCTATCGGATCGAAGAGATCATGATGGGAACACAGTGAGTGGCACTGTCAGCAGAAACCGGCTTGAGGTGGGCAGGGCGGTCACCTGGCATTTCTGGATGACGAAACGTTCCCCATTTCGCTTCTTCAAAACCAATCCTGATGTGATCCGTCTGGCGTGGAGACTCAGATCCTGCAGTACCGGGATGAAGGTCATTGGTAATGCTGACCGCCGCGAAACAGGACGTTGGAAAATAGCAGGGCTCAGAATTTACATTTTCCGTTCCGGCGGCGGAACCGTGCGATGCTCCGCTTCCGGCAGATGCGGTGTCTGTAAACATTCGCCACCGTTCATGCTGCCGTCTGCAGCCACTTCAACCAGGAAGGCCACCACTACTCAGGTGACGATTTCAAGCCCAGCCGCGCCGCAGCTCTAGCCGAGTGCCGACAGATTTGTTCGGCATAGGTTCAGACATCTCGAGGTGAACTGAAACCGGTTCGAATAGCCTTGACAGCACCAAATCTAATCTCGCAGGGCGACTTCTCGCGCAGTGGAGGGCGTCCCAAAGTGGGGATTTGCCGCATTATGCTTGGACAATACCGCTTCTGCAAATTATCTATAAAATATGAACAAGAAAATTGAAGAGACGCAATCCGCACGGATCGCAAGGATCTTGGCGGAGCGGATTGTTTTGGGTGAAATCAGCCCGGGTGCTCGGCTGCGACAGGATCATATCGCCGGAGAGTTCGGTACGAGCCACGTCCCTGTGCGCGAGGCGTTCCGTGAGTTGCAGATGCAAGGCTTGGCCGAGGCTTTGCCGCGTCGCGGCTTTCGCGTAACTGAGTTTGATTTGGCCGAGTTACGCGAGGTGGCTGAGATGCGAGCAAGCCTCGAATCACTGGCTCTCCGCCACGCGGCCCGGAACATGAACCGCGAAATTTTGATTGAAGCAGAGGATGTTACCCGCCGGGGGGAGGCGGCGAGGAACGTCCGTGACTGGCAGGCCGCGAATAGGGAATTCCACCGCCTTATTTTGTCGCCCTGCCAGATGCCGCGCCTGTTGCGCACGATAGATGATTTGCATACGGCAAGCGCCCGCTTCCTTTTCGCGGCCTGGCGTCGAGACTGGGAGGCCCGCACAGATCACGAACACCGCCGCATCCTTGATGCGCTCCACCGGGGGCGGACCGACCTCGCTTGTGCAGCACTTTCCAAGCACGTCGGCTGGATCGGCAAGCGCGCCAACTCTGAAAAAAATACTGATTCAAGAATAGGATACGAGTTTTTGGGATAATTATCTATAAAATTGATTGAATGAAGGGTCGCTAAGCCTCTCTATCGTGGAACGCACTTAAATCCACCTCGGAGGCTTCACATGTCATTACTTACGCTTAACCGCGCCCACCATCATTCGATCTGGGGCCCGTTGACAATCACGCTGCTCGGGGCGGTTTTCTTCTTCATCAGTGCGAAAATCCAAATCCCCTTTTGGCCCGTGCCAATGACGATGCATACATTCGCAATTTTCCTTTTCTCTGCACTGCTCGGCCCGCGACTGGGGGCCGCCGCGATGCTGACCTATCTCGGCGCGGGTGCAATGGGTCTGCCGGTTTTTTCCGGCTCGCCGGAGCGTGGAATAGGCTTGGCCTACATGGTTGGTCCGACGGGCGGCTACCTTCTTGGCTATTTGGTTGCCTCCGGTCTCGTGGGTTGGCTCGCGGCTGGACGCGGCTGGTTTAGCCGCGCGATCGTGATGCTGGTCGGACTTGCGGTAGTCTACGCTGCCGGCCTGGCATGGCTCGCAGTCTACGTCCCCGCCTCAAAGCTTTTGGCGGTGGGGCTGATCCCCTTCCTGCTGGGAGACCTCATAAAGGTGGCGCTTGCCGCCACCGTTGTTGCCGGCGCAAACCGGCTGAAAGGAGTACTGCAATGATCAGGACGGACTGGACCCTCGACGAAGCAAAGGCCCTCTATGGGCTTCCCTTCCCAGAATTGACCTATCGGGCGCAGAAAATTCACCGAGAGCATTTTGATCCGACCGCGATCGAGACGGCGAGCCTGCTCAGCATCAAAACCGGCGGGTGCCCGGAAGATTGCGGCTACTGCTCGCAGTCGTCCCATCACAAGACCGGTGTGAAGGCGACCAAACTGCTGGGCCTGGAAGAGGTGCTCGACGCCGCGGCGCGCGCCAAGGCCGCCGGCGCGCAACGTTTCTGTATGGGCGCTGCCTGGCGGAACCCCAAGGATCGCGACATGGACAAGCTATGCGAGATGGTGCGCGGTGTCTCGGAGTTGGGGCTTGAGACCTGCATGACGCTCGGCATGCTGACGCCTGAACAAGTCACGCGCTTCAAAGAGGTTGGGCTCGACTTTTATAACCACAACATCGACACATCGCCCGAATACTATCCAGAGATCGCGGCCACCCGTACGATGGAAGACCGTCTCGACACCGTCGAGCGGGTCCGGCAGGGCGGAATCAATGTCTGCTGCGGGGGAATTCTGGGGATGGGTGAAGCCCAAGATGATCGCATTTCCATGTTGGTGACCTTGGCCTCGCTGCCAGCGCATCCGGGAAGTGTACCGATCAACCTCTGGAACGAGATTCAGGGTGTGCCGATCCAGAACCGAGCGAAAAAGGTCGACCCGTTCGAACTGGTTCGGATGGTTGCCTTGGCACGTATCATGATGCCGAAATCGGTGGTTCGCCTTTCAGCCGGCCGAACAGGCATGAGCGACGAGCTTCAGGCGTTGTGCTTCTTGGTGGGAGCGAACTCCATCTTCGTTGGTGATCAGCTCCTGACAACCGAGAACCCGTCGCCGGGGACCGATGCCGAGCTACTCAGCAGACTTGGAATGCATATTGCCGCGGCGGTAGCGTCCAAAGGCGTTGTTGATAGGACGCCGGATCAGCAACGGGAACTTGCGCAGACAATACAGGACTGAAGAGGTCAGCGTTGAACGCGAAACGCTGACCCTGGCGATAGGGGCAAATCCTGCGGCCTTCGCGGCCTTGTTGGTTTTGGGTTTCTGGGGGATCGGCAAGAGGTCCATCAACCGCATGAGGCGCCGATTGCGCTTCTTGTTCACCAACTGACCCTGCGTTTCGCGGGTGCCATGTCATCTGGCGCACGCCGTAAAACGGCACCGCCAACAACTGTTTGTCGGGTTCAGTCAGAGCAGCAATACAGCGATCGCGGAGTTTTGTCGGGAGCTTGTGACCAACCCGAAGACGGTCGCGAAGTGGCGCCATCGACAGACCGTCCAAGATCGGAAGACCGGGCCGAGGCCGCCGCGCGCCACCACTCTCAGCAAGGAAGAGGAAGCCATGATCGTCGCGTTCCGGCGGCACCGCTTGCTGCCGCTGGATGAACGTCTTTACGTTTTGCAGCCATCAATCCCGCATCTCACGCGGTCTTCTCGCTGTCTTCGACGCCACGGTATCTCTCGTCTTCGTGATGTGGATGGCGACAAGCCGAAACGACAGAAGTTCAAGCGCGACCCGATCCATTGGCCGACAGGCGATTTGCACGGCTATCTGCCGAGAGAGGGTTTCTTCCACATCGATATCGCCGGGCAATGGACACAGGCATCCAGTTCGCAGATTTTCTGGATGCCTGTAACTTTGCACGCAGATTGAAGACGCTCAGCGGCCTCACGCCTGCGAATACATCTGCAAGATCTGGACAGCAGAACCAGATCGATCGATCCTAAATCCGATCCAACAGATGCCCTGACTGAGTACCTAGGCCGAACGATGGCGTTCGTGGATTGATGTCTCCTTTTTGCATTGAGATCTCCTTAGATGGATCAATGGTAATCTGTCGGTGGCCGAGCTGGAAAGCTCTGCCACCTTCTGCAGGATTTTTCGCCAATTATCTCACGACGTTGTTGCCAGTAGGCTGGCATTCCCGCCAGCGGCGGTCGTGTCAATGCACAGATGACGTTCAAGAATGTAGCGTTCTGGTGCGATGGTCTCCGTTACCAAAGGCAGGATTGCACCGTTCCTCTGAGACAGCGCAATTCTCAAATCACGCGTCCAGTCGGACGCGCCTGCTGCAGCGACGACAGAGAAGCCTTGCAGCTCAACGAGAACTTCCGGATCAATTTTGCCATCAAGGACAACCACCGGCGCGCCTGCCGCGGTCAAGGCTCCCGCCATGGACGACGCCGCACCCGGCACGACAACCACTGCACCACACCCTGCACCAAGAGCCTGGACGGCCTGCGCCACGGCGACCTCTGGCGTTGGACCAAGACACAGAACCGTGCCTCTGGGGACCATCCGCAAACGGTTGCTTTCCCCGGTTGGTCCAGGCAGCGTCTGCGGCGTCGTGTCAAAAGCCGCTGTTTCAGCCAGCGCCTTGCGCACTATCCCCGTGCGTCCCGTCAGTGCCGCCCTGAGTACGGACACACGATCGGGTCTCGCTGACCAGTTCCGCGCATCAACCTTTTCAAGCGCCGCCTCCACATCTGACAGTTCGATGGACTCACCTCTCGGAGCATCGGCAACATCAGGTTTGCCGACACGTCGGAAACGCGTCAGATAGTTCGGCCCCCCTGCTTTCGGCCCGGTGCCGGAAAGACCCTCTCCACCAAAGGGTTGGCTGCCGACGATTGCACCAATCTGATTTCGATTCACATAGGTGTTCCCGGCCTGAATACGCTCCACTATCTGTTCCACCCGGTCATCAATGCGCGTGTGCAGGCCAAATGTCAGTCCGTAACCACGGTCATTGATCTCGTCGACGACCTTGTCGATGTTGCGAGCCTTAAAGGTTGCCACGTGCAGAACTGGCCCAAATATCTCATGCTCCATATCTGCGATGCCATTGACCTCGACGACAGCGGGCGTCACGTATCGCCCCCCCTCTGGTGCGTCGAGTTTCTTCAGCAGCGTTCCGGCTTTTTCATGCTCTGACACATAGTCCAGGATGCCTTGTTGAGCGTCGGCATCGATCACAGGCGACACGTCCACATCTGTAAACCACGGATCGCCAATCACGAGCGCATCCATGGCACCATAGAGCATTTCTGTAAGACGTTCCTTTGCTTCCTCCTGCACATAAAGAACCCGCAAAGCGGAGCAACGTTGCCCAGCAGACTGAAAGGAGGAGATCACAATATCACGCACTGCCTGTTCCGTCAGCGCGGTTGAATCAACAATCATTGCGTTCAAACCGCCGGTTTCGGCGATCAAAACCGCGTCGGCGCCAGCATTCTTCGCCAGAGCTTTGTGAATAATTTGTGCCACTTCTGTTGAGCCGGTAAAGCATACGCCTGCGATCCGCGGGTCACTGGTGAGGGGGCCGCCAACATTAGGACCGTCACCCGGCAAGAGTTGCAGCGCGTCCTCGGGCACGCCCGCTTCACGCATGAATTCCACCGCGCGCGAGGCGATGATTGGCGTTTGTTCAGCGGGTTTTGCAAGAACCGCGTTGCCTACGGCCAGTGCCGCTGCGACCTGGCCGGTAAAGATTGCGAGGGGGAAATTCCATGGGCTGATGCACACAAACACGCCGCGGGCGCGACCGGGGGCTTCGTCGTCCAGACGCTCCGCCTCGTTCGCATAATAGCGCAAAAAGTCGACCGCCTCCCGGACTTCCGCGATGCCATCCAAAATCGTTTTTCCAGCTTCGCGCGTTGCAATCGAAGTCAGCTCGGCAATGTTTTCCTCGTACAAGTCCGCAACTTTCCGCAGGATATTTGCACGATCTTCAACGGGTGTTGCAGACCAGATTTCGAATCCCGCCTGCGCCGCATCAAGCGCTGTTGCAACCTCTTCGGGTGTTGCATCCTGGACTGTGCCGATCACGCGATTGTTGTCGGCAGGCGACACAGCTTCGCGCGATGGCCCCTTTGGTGACGGGTTGCCCGCGATCATCGGTCGACCGTTCCATTTACTGTCTGCGAACTCCTCGCGTGCGGCCAGCAATGGCAGGATCGACGCGGGTTCATTCACTCGGAAGCCCTTGGAGTTTGTACGCTCAGGCTTGAACAGGTCATGTGGTTGCGCAATCGTCGGATTTGCCACCTGTGCTCCCAAGTACTCTATTTCTTGGACCGGGTCTTTTGAGACGGCGCTTGATGGGATTGATTTATCGACAATCTGGTTCACGAAAGACGAGTTGGCCCCGTTTTCCAGCAAACGGCGCACGAGATAAGCCAGCAGATCACGGTGCGCGCC
>JBFFQZ010000119.1:0-8210 GCA_041573235.1 Sulfitobacter sp.
CAAAGGGCGCCTCGACCGGCGCGTCGTTGTAGGTGTTGATATAGCACGTCCCGGCCTCGAATCCGGCCGCCACGCGGTGGGCGCGGGTCAGGTCACGGGTGAACACGCCCGCCGCCAGACCGAACTCGGTATCGTTGGCCCGTGCCAGCACCTCGGCCTCCTCCTCAAAATCCAGCACCGACATCACGGGGCCAAAGATTTCCTCGCGCGCGATCAACATGTCGTCGGTCACATCCGCGAAAACGCAGGGTTGCATGTAGAACCCGTCGCGTTCCAGCCGCTGCCCGCCATAGACCAGCCGCGCGCCTTCTGCCTCGCCCTTTGCGATATACTCCAGCGCGATCTTCATCTGGCGCTCGGACACCATCGGACCAAAGCTCGTCTCGGGGTCCATCGGGTCGCCGATCACGGCCTTGTCCAGCCGCTCGCACAACCGCGCGAGGAATTTCTCCTTGATGTCCTTGTGCACGAAGACCCGCGTGCCGTTGGAGCACACCTGCCCCGAGCTGTAGAAGTTGCCCAGAATCGCGCCAGACACGGCATTCTCGATGTTCGCGTCCTCGAACACGATCATCGGAGACTTCCCGCCAAGCTCCATCGTGACATGCTTCATGTCCTTGGCAGCGGCGGCATAGACCTTGCGCCCGGTCGGCACCGATCCGGTCAGCGACACCTTGTCCACGCGCGGATCGCCCACCAGCGACGCGCCGACCTCGCCCATGCCCTGCACCACGTTGTAAAGCCCGGCGGGCAGGCCTGCCTCGTGCAGGATTTCCGCCACCTTCAGCGCGCAGAGCGGCGTTGTTTCGGAGGGTTTGAAGATCACCGCATTACCGCAGGCGAGCGCAGGCGCGCCCTTCCAGCAGGCGATCTGGGTGGGATAGTTCCAGGCGCCGATCCCGACGCACAGGCCCAGCGGTTCGCGGCGGGTATAGACCCAATCCTCGCCCAGCGGGATGTGCTCGCCCGTCAGGGTCGCGGCCATACCGCCGAAATACTCCAGCGCATCGGCGCCCGATGTGGCGTCCGCGACCGAGGTTTCCTGGTAGGGTTTGCCGGTGTCATAGGTCTCGAGCACGCTGAGATCGTGGTTGCGGTCGCGCATGATGTCGGCGGCGCGGCGCAGGATGCGGCCCCGCTCTGTCCCGGTCATCGCGGCCCAGGCGGCCTGCGCCTTGCGGGCAGAGGTGATCGCACGCTCGACGATGGCGGGCGTTGCGGCGTGAACGGTCGCGATCTTCTCGCCTGTTGCCGGATAAATCACGTCGATGGGTGTGCCGTCCGTGTCCTCGACATAGGCGCCGTCGATGAAATGGCTGGCTGTGGGTTGGGTCTGCATGAGGCCTCTTGTTCAGTTGCAGGTCCCGCCCTCCGGGCGGGCAGGACCCTGGTTTCAGCTTGGGTTCAGTTGAGCGGCGCGGCCTGCCCGTCGAGTTCCTTGAGCGAATGCCCGCGCCCGAAGAACATGTAGGCCAGCGCCAACAGGTAGATGCCGATCACGACCGTGCCGACCCACTGGATCTGCAGCCACTGGCTCTGGAACAGCAGCGTCAGCACGAACAGGCCCACGGCATTGGCCAGCACGTATTGCACCGTGCCGAAACGCTCTGTCGTGAGGTTCATGTTGTCGGTGTAAAGGCGGATCAGGCTGTCGAAGGAATTGATCACGAACACGATGCCGACGATGGTCATGAACCAGTTCGGCATGCCCGCCGTACCAATCCCGTTGACGTGGTAGTAGTAAAGCACCGAAAACCACAGCCCCAGCGGGATGGATGGGAACACCAGCAGCGCAGCAAGCAGCTGCCATGTCTTCAGCCCGCCGACGAAACGGCTGACGAACTGGCCGATCATGATGGACCATGCGAACCACCAGAACAGGTAGAATTCGTGATATTCGGTCAACGGTACGATGAACTTGTGGATATTGGTGAAATACCCGCCGATGTTGCCCGCCGTACTGGCCAGATCCGCAACACCCATCCCGGCATTGGCCCACATGTAGGCGATCAGGATGAAGAAGAGCACCGTCGAGCTGACCGACAGCAGCCGCACGAACTTGATGTCCGTCGAGCTGAAGGCCGCGATGAGGATGACCAGGAAACAGATCAGGTAGAACACCGGCAGGATCGTCTCACCGTCGCCCACTTCGGCGATGTAATAGGGCATGTAGATCAGGAACAGCGCGCCGGTGAAGGCACAGGTGGTGATGATCACGACGTTGTTGAGCAGCTTGATCGCGGGGATCTCGAAGAACCGCGTGCGCGGCTCTATGGCGCAGAAATAAAAGGTCGTCAGGAAATAGAACGCCCAGATCAGAAAGCCCCAGAAGCCGAACTCGAGCGCCAGTGGATTGGTGAATCCATAGGCGGGTTCGGCGGCAGTATCCGCATAGAGCGGATAATCGAAGGCCAGCGGGAACATGATCAGCCCCACATCGAGACCGGAGGTGAAGAGGATCGCGATGAAGGTGAACAGCGGCACAGGCTGGGTGCCGGTCAGCGGCAGGTTCCACCATTTGATCACGCTGAAGATCACCAGCGCGAACGCAAGGACGACCCCGAATGATATGATTGACGTTAGCATTTCGTTTCCTTTCGGTCGTTTCGGGTGTCTTTGTCTTGCCGCCTGGCCCTGCCCCCCGGGGACGGCGGCATCGCTCATTCTCCGCGCGGAAAGCGTTTGTTTTCTTCGAGCACGTTAAGATCCATGTGATTGCGCATGTATTGCTCAGAGGCCGCGCGCAGCGGCTGATGGTCCCAGGGGTAGTATCCCCCCTGCCGCAGCGCCTCGTACACGACCCAGCGCCGCGCCTGGCTCTTGCGCACATCCGCGTCATAGGCCTCAAGATCCCAGCGCGCTTCGGATTTCGCGCGCAGCTGATCCAGCGTGCCCTTGTGCCGCGGCACATCGGCCAGATTGCTCAGCTCATGCGGGTCCGCCTCGAGGTCGAACAGCTGATCGGGATCCAGCGCGCAGCGGTTGTATTTCCACTTGCCATAGCGCAGCGAGACCATCGGCGCATAGGACGCTTCGGCGGCGTATTCCATCGCGACCGGCTCGGTGCGTTCGACCCCCTGCCCCATGGGCACGAGGCTTTGGCCCGTGGTCCATTCCATGACCTCGTCCATGCTCACCCCCGCCAGATCGCACAGCGTCGGGCAGATATCGATGTTGCTGACCGGGGTGGTCTGAAGCCCCGGCGCCATCTGCGGCGCGCTGATCATCAGCGGCACACGGCTCGATCCTTCGTAAAAGCTCATCTTGAACCACAGGCCGCGCTCTCCCAACATGTCACCGTGGTCCGAGACGAACAGGATGATCGCCTCCTGGCGCGTGTCCTCAAGCGTTTGAAGAATTTCGCCTACCTTGTCGTCCAGATAGCTGATGTTGGCGAAATACGCGCGGCGCGAGCGGCGGATGTCATCCTCGGAAATGTCGAACGACCGCCAGTCGTTGGCATCGAAGATGCGCTGCGCATGGGGGTCGTGATCGTCATACTCCATCGCCGGAACCTGCGGCAGCAGGTGGTCGCAATCGGCGTAAAGGTCCCAGTATTTCCTGCGCGCCACGTAAGGGTCGTGCGGATGGGTAAAGCTGACCGTCAGGCACCACGGCCGCGCATCCAGCCCCCGCGACAGATCATACAGCTTGCGCGTGGCCTCGTAGGCGACGGCATCATCGTATTCCATCTGGTTCGAGATCTCGGCGGCCCCGGCCCCCGTCACCGACCCCATGTTGTGATACCACCAGTCGATCCGCTCTCCGGGTTTGCGATAATCCGGGGTCCAGCCGAAATCGGCGGGATAGATATCGGTGGTCAGACGCTCTTCGAAACCATGCAGCTGGTCGGGGCCCACGAAATGCATCTTGCCCGACAGGCAGGTCTGATACCCCGCCCGGCGCAGGTGATGCGCGTAGGTCGGGATCGAGGACGCGAATTCGGCCGCGTTGTCATAGACGCCCGTGGCGCTTGGCAACTGGCCCGACATGAAAGCCGCCCGCCCCGGCGCGCACAGCGGCGAGGCGGTATAGGCATTGCGGAACCTGGTCGAACGCGCCGCAAGCTTGCGCAGGTTCGGCGCATGCAGCCAATCGGCGGGCCCATCGGGAAACAGCGTCCCATTGAGCTGGTCGACCATCAGGATCAGGATGTTCGGTTGGGTCATGCCTCTGCCCTCAAGAGCACGTCCAGAGTGGAGAGTGCGGTTTGCTGCGCGGTGGTGCTGGAACTGGCGTCGGACAGTGCTGCGCGCAGGTACAACCCGTCGATCAGCGCGGCCAATGTCTCGGCGTGGGCCTCGGGCATGGTCGAAATCGGTCGCAACGCATGGCACAGGTTCGAACGCAGCCGCGCGTGATAGATCACCAGCAGCCGCCGCGTGGACGGGTTGGTGCGCGCCGCGGCATAGAGTGCCATCCACGCGCTGATCACGCCGGGCGCAAAGCAGGTCGGCGCAAAGCTTGCCTGGATGATCGCCTCGGCCCGCCCGCGCGGGGTCTGCGCCCGCGCCAGCGCGCTGCGCACCTCGCTGCCGAATTCGGCCAGGATGTGGCGCATCGCGGCAAGAAATATCTGGTCCTTGCCCCCGAAATAATGATGTGCCAGCGCCGTCGACATGCCCGCCGCCTTCGCGATCTGGCTCACTGTCACGTCAAGCGACTGGGCGCGTCCGATCTCGGCGATCGTGGCCTGCACCAGCGACGCGCGGCGCACGGGTTCCATCCCTAACTTGGGCATCAGAATCGGGTCTCGGTCAACATGGCGCTGACCGTGCAGGTTTTAGATTGATCCGTCAATCAACAAAAAATCAGGCCTTCGGCGCGTGGCTCAGCGGTGTCACGGACCGCTTCAGCACCGCCTCGCGCCAGGTGATGAACGTGACCGAGCTGAGGATCACGATACCGCCCAGAATTACCCAGATATCAACGGGTTCCGCGAACCACAGCGCGCCCAGCGCGGTGGCCCAGATCAGCTGCAGGAAGGTCACCGGCTGCGTCACCGTGATGGGCGCCGCGGCAAAAGCCAGCGTCATCGTGTAGTGTCCGGCCGTGGCAAACAACGCCACCCCGGCAAGAAACATCAGCTCGCGCGGGGTCGGCGTGATCCAGTCGGCCAGCGCGAAGGGCGCAAGGCCGAGGGTGACGAAAACCGACAACATCCCGACCACGATACCGGGCTTTGTCTCATCCGCCATCACCTTGGCGACCAGGTAGCTGCCCGCAAAAACGACGGCTGCCACCAGCATCGCCAGATGGCCGGTGCTGACCTCGCGAAAACCCGGCCGCAGGATAATCGCCGCCCCGGCCAGCCCCAGGATCACCGCCACGATGCGCCGCGCGGCCAGCCGCTCGCCCAGGAACAACGCCGCCCCCACGGTCACATAGATCGGTGCCAGATAATTCATCGCCGTCACCTCGGCGATGGGGATGCGCACCATGGCGTAGAACCACAGGATCACCCCACCCGCGTGGCAAAACCCGCGCAGGCCGAACAGGCCCCACTGCCGCGCCGTCACGCGGGTCGCGCGCAGCGCGCCCAGCGTCGGCAGCACGAACACCAGACCCATGGCATAGCGGATGAACGCCGCCTCGCCGGGGGGGATGCGCGGGCCCATGATCTTGACCAGCGCGGTCACCATGATGAAACAAACCCCGGTGACCAGCATCCAGAAGATACCGAGGGCGGGGCTGTGGGGCTCTGAGGTTGTCATGTTTCCGAGATGACCCCAGCTTTTGCAGCGGCGCAAGAGGGACCGTGACAAGTACCGGGAAATAGAGCGTAAAATGCCATGGCTGACCCCGGATATTTTACCTAGTGAAACAGCAACGACGCGGCGATCGCCCACATCGTCGCCGCAATCAGCCCGTCCAACACCTGCCAGCCGACCGGCCACGCGAACAGCGGCTGCAGCAGGCGCGCGCCATAGCCCAGCGCAAAGAAAAAGCTGAAACTGGCCAGCGTGGCACCTGCCCCAAAGGCGAGCCGGTCGGGGTACTGCGCCGAAATGGATCCGATCAGCACCAGCGTATCCAGATAGACATGCGGGTTCAGCCAGGTCAGCGCCAGCAACGTCAGCAGCGTGCGGCGCAGGCTGGCGCCTGCTTCCCCCTCGGCTTGCAGCGCCACGCCACCGCGCCAGGCGCTGACCGCCCTGCTCCAGCCGTACACGATCAGAAACGCGGCCCCGCCATAGCGCATCGCGGCCTCGAGCCACGGCACCGCCTCGGCCAGTGCGCCAACCCCCGCCACACCCGCGAGAATCAACATGGCGTCGCACAGACCACAGGTCAGGCAGACCCAGAACACATGCGCACGGCGCAACCCCTGTCGCAGCACAAAGGCGTTCTGTGCACCGATCGCAAGGATCAGCGACAAAGACAGGAAATACCCAGGCAGGAAAGACGTCATCATTGTGAACAGGGAACCCGGCAAGAACGCACTCACCGTTCCAGTAAAACGCCCGGCGCGGATGATCAATCAACCATGCCTGCCTGTGATCCGGATGCCTTCGTGATGTTCGGGCCATGCATCCAGACCTTGGGAACACCTCACTGGCGCAAGGTTGCGACCCTGATCATCACTTCGGGTACACGAAATTGCGTTTTGCACCCGCTTACGGTCATGCGGTAGAATTGGAACCAGTACCGGGGTGACGCCCGATACGTCTTATCGACAAATTGCGCCGACGCCTTCAACCATCCAAGGTATTTTTTTTACGCTTCACATGAAACTGAACACGCGCCACTGGCGTATATAAGAACAGATGCTTATCTGAACGGCCAGATATCAAGGATGAATGCGATGTTAGAGACGACACAGAAGCTGGAAATCAGCCGAAAAGAGATTGACCTGATCGCAAGTGCGCTTGAGACGCAGTCGAAGATCCTCGGCATAAAAGCCGGCGCCGGAGACCATGCGGCCAACACGCGTCTCAATGACGTAAAGCGCGCGATCGCCAATATCAGCGCCCAGCGCGAAGCGATCACATCCCGCAAGGGGTCCCTGTTCGGTCTGTCCGGCCTGCTGCGCATGATCGGGCAGACGACCTGATCAATTCCCGCGCGCCGGTCGATTGACCGGGAATGCGACCGTGAACCGCCCCGAGGGGCGGTTTTTTATTTGGCCCCAGCCGCGAAATCCAACAGGCGGCGGCGCATGGGAACTCAGATCGCCAGGCGGTCGGGACCGTCCATCGTCTGTTTCCATGCCCTGGGCCGTCCCCGGTCATCACGCGCATCGGATGATCTGTCTTGCGGATCGCCATGTCCGTCTCTGGCTGCAGCATCGGGCGGCCAATGTCATCGACCACATCGGGCGCAGCATCGGATTTTCCGTTTGCGCATTCCGACAGACACCGCGATCGTGCAGGTGAAAGGATCTGATATGACACGCACCGACGCCCTGACACGGATCGACACCTACGCCCGGACCGCGTTCGAGGCAGAGCTGGCCCGGCTTGTCACCTACCCCACCGAAAGCCAGAACCCCGATCAGGCCCCCGCGCTGGCGCGCTATCTGGCCGATGCGATGGTGCCGCGGCTGACGGCCGCCGGTTTCACCTGCGAGACATTTCCTAATCCCGACCCGCGCGGCGGCCCGTTGCTGTTGGCCGAGCGGATCGAGGACACCCGAAAACCCACCGTGCTGATCTATGGCCACGGCGATGTGGTCCATGGCATGTCGGGCCGCTGGGCCGAGGGGCGCGATCCGTTCACGCTGACCCGCGAAGGCGCGCGGCTTTATGGTCGCGGCGCCGCCGACAACAAGTCCCAGCACCTGATCAACATCGCCGCCCTCGAGGCGGTGATCGCCACGCGCGGGGCGCTGGGGTTCAACGCGCGCCTGCTGATCGAGATGAGCGAAGAGACCGGATCACCCGGTCTGGCCACGTTCGCCCAGGCACAGCGCGACCGTCTGGCGGCGGATGTGCTGATCGCCTCCGACGGGCCGCGGCTACAACCCGACTGGCCCACTGTGTTTCTGGGGGCGCGCGGGTCGATCAACTTTGACCTTGCGGTCGATCTGCGCGACGGCGCGCATCATTCGGGCAATTGGGGTGGCTTGCTGGCCGATCCCGCGATCATCCTCGCCCATGCCATCGCGTCGATCACCGACAAGCGCGGACAGATCGCCGTTCCGGAATGGCGCCCCGACAGCCTGACGCCCGATATCCGCGCCGCCCTCGATGGATTGCCGGTCACCGGCG
>JBFFQZ010000120.1:0-8186 GCA_041573235.1 Sulfitobacter sp.
GGCAACGCCGCGATCAACAGCCGCTCGCCGACGGCGCACATGGGCTACCTGCTGCGCACTGCGCCGGATTGGGAATACGTCGACTGGCTGCGCGCGGAATGGCAGGGGAAATTCGTGGTCAAGGGCGTGATGCGCGGCACGGATGCGCATCGGCTTGAACAGATGGGCGTCGACGGGATCTGGGTGTCAAATCACGCGGGCCGTCAGTTCGATGGCGCGCCCGCCGCCATCGACGTCCTGCCGGAGGTCCGTGCGGCCACCAAGCTGCCGCTGATCTTCGACAGCGGCATCGAGGGCGGGCTGGACATCCTGCGCGCACTGGCACTGGGCGCGGATTTCGTCATGCTGGGGCGCGCGTTCCACTTCGCGCTCGGGGCGCTTGGGGCGCCGGGCATCGACCATCTGATCGACATTCTGGCCAAGGACATGGAATCGAACATGGGCCAGATCGGCGCCCGGAACCTGGCTTCGCTGCCCGACCCGATCAAGCTTTACTGAACGCGCGACCATCCGGAAGACGGGAGCGGATGGCCCTGGCCGGGCTGCCCCGAACCATCGCGCGCGCGCCGAATGCTCGGGCACACACCGCCCCTCCCACCACGCAAAAATGCACCGAGCCGGAGGGTCGGCCCGCCGGAAATCCGCTTTTTAACACGCAGATGCATTGCGGCACCGCAGCAATTTGGCCTACAAACTTGTAACCCACACTCGCGCAAAGGCCTGACCCCATGACCGACTTCCGCAAAATCCTCATCGCCAACCGCGGCGAAATCGCCATCCGCATCATGCGTGCCGCCAATGAGATGGGCAAGACGACCGTGGCGGTCTTTGCAGAAGAGGACAAGCTGGGACTGCACCGGTTCAAGGCGGATGAGGCATACCGCATCGGCAAGGATCTGGGGCCCGTCGCCGCCTATCTGAGCATCGACGAGATGATCCGCGTGGCCAAGGCCAGCGGCGCGGACGCAATCCACCCCGGCTATGGCCTGCTGTCCGAGAACCCCGACTTCGTGGACGCCTGTGCGCAGAACGGCATCACCTTCATCGGACCCAAGGCCGAAACCATGCGGGCATTGGGTGACAAGGCATCGGCGCGCCGTGTCGCGATGGACGCGGGCGTGCCGGTGATCCCCGCGACTGAAGTGCTTGGCAACGACATGGCCGCAATCCGCAAGGAAGCAGCCGAGGTCGGCTATCCCCTGATGCTCAAGGCGTCCTGGGGCGGCGGCGGGCGCGGCATGCGTCCGATCATGAACGAGGGCGAGCTGGAAGAGAAAGTCCGCGAGGGCCGCCGCGAGGCCGAAGCCGCCTTCGGCAATGGCGAAGGCTATCTCGAGAAGATGATTCTCAAGGCCCGGCACGTCGAGGTGCAGATCCTCGGTGACAGCCACGGCGAGATCTACCACCTCTACGAGCGTGATTGCTCGGTACAGCGGCGCAACCAGAAAGTCGTGGAACGCGCCCCCGCCCCCTATCTGACCGAAGAACAGCGCGCCCATGTCTGCGAACTGGGCCGCAAGATCTGTGCCCATGTGAATTATGAGTGCGCGGGCACTGTCGAGTTCCTGATGGATATGGAGACGGAGGAGTTCTATTTCATCGAAGTGAACCCCCGCGTGCAGGTCGAACATACCGTCACCGAAGAAGTCACCGGCATCGACATCGTGCAGGCGCAGATCCTCATCGCCGAGGGCAAGACCCTCGCGCAGGCCACCGGCAAGGCGTCACAGGCGGATATCCACCTGCACGGCCACGCCCTGCAGACCCGCATCACCACCGAGGATCCGCTGAACAATTTCATCCCCGACTATGGCCGCATCACCGCCTTCCGCGAGGCGACGGGCATGGGCATCCGCCTGGATGGCGGCACGGCCTATTCGGGCGGGGTGATCACGCGCTATTACGACAGCCTGCTGGTCAAGGTCACCGCCAAGGCCCAGACGCCCGAGCTGGCGATCGCGCGGATGGACCGCGCCCTGCGCGAATTCCGCATCCGGGGCGTGTCGACCAACATCGCCTTTGTCGAGAACCTGCTCAAGCACCCGACATTCCTGAACAACACCTACCACACGAAGTTCATCGACGAGACGCCTGAGCTGTTCCAGTTCGAGGCGCGCCGCGACCGGGGCACAAAGGTGCTTACCTACATCGCGGACATCAGCGTGAACGGCCATCCCGAGACCAAGGAAAAACCGATCCCGGCGCGCGCGCACCGCCTGCCCGAGCCGCCGCCGCTGCGCGCGGAGCCGATGATGGGCACCCGCAACCTGCTGGAGCAGAAAGGCCCGCAGGCGGTCGCCGACTGGATGGGCCAGCAGCGCCAGCTGTTGATCACCGACACCACCATGCGTGACGGGCACCAGTCGCTGCTGGCCACGCGCATGCGTAGCCACGACATGATCAAGGTGGCGCCAGCCTATGCCGCCAACCTGCCCACTCTGTTCTCGATGGAATGCTGGGGCGGAGCGACCTTTGATGTTGCCTATCGCTTCTTGCAGGAATGCCCCTGGCAGCGCCTGCGCGACCTGCGCGAGGCGATGCCCAACATCATGACCCAAATGCTGCTGCGCGCCTCCAACGGCGTGGGCTATACCAACTATCCCGACAACGTGGTTCAGCATTTCGTCCAGACCGCCGCCGAAACCGGCGTGGATGTGTTCCGTGTCTTTGACAGCCTCAACTGGGTGGAGAACATGCGCGTCGCCATGGACGCCGTGCAGGAGGCGGGCAAGGTCTGCGAGGGGACGATCTGTTACACAGGGGATATCTTCGATCCCGACCGGGCGAAATACGACCTGAAATACTATGTCGCCATGGGCAAGGACCTGAAGGCCGCGGGCGCCCATGTGCTGGGGCTCAAGGACATGGCGGGTTTGCTGAAACCCGCGCAGGCACGGCAGCTGGTGCGCGCGCTGAAGTCCGAGGTCGGCCTGCCGATCCATTTCCACACCCACGATACCGCGGGCATCGCCTGCGCCACCATCCTCGCCGCCTCCGAGGCGGGCGTGGATGCCGTTGATTGCGCGATGGATGCGTTTTCGGGCAATACCTCGCAGGCGACGCTGGGCTCGGTGGTCGAAGCGTTGCGGCACACCGACCGCGAAACCGGGCTCGACATGACGGCCGTGCGCGAGATCTCGGATTATTGGGAAGAGGTCCGCCACCAGTACCGCGCCTTTGAAACCGGCATGCAGGCCCCTTCCTCCGAGGTCTATCTGCACGAGATGCCAGGCGGGCAATTCACGAACCTCAAGGCGCAGGCGGCGTCGCTGGGGCTGGAGGAACGCTGGCCCGAGGTTGCGCGCACCTATCACGACGTGAACCAGATGTTCGGCGACATCGTCAAGGTCACGCCGTCTTCCAAGGTCGTGGGCGACATGGCGCTGATGATGGTCACCCAGGGACTGAGCCGCGAACAGGTCGAAGACCCGGCCAGCGACGTGTCCTTCCCCGATTCCGTCATCGACATGATGCGCGGCAACCTCGGTCAGCCTCCCGGCGGTTTTCCGGAAGGCATCGTCAAGAAGGTGCTCAAGGGCGAGAAGCCCAATACCGAACGCCCCGGCGCGCATCTGAGCCCCGTCGACCTTGAGGCGACGCGTAAGACGCTGTCGGAACACCTGGGCGGGGTGACGGTGGATGACGAGGATCTGGCCGGCTACCTGATGTATCCGAAGGTCTATACCGACTACATGACGCGGCACCTGACATATGGCCCGGTGCGCACCCTGCCCACGCCGACGTTCTTCTACGGCATGGAGCCGGGCGAGGAAATCTCGGCCGAGATCGACCCTGGCAAGACGCTGGAAATCCGGCTGCAGGCGATCGGGGAGACGACCGAGGACGGCGAGGTCAAGGTGTTCTTCGAGCTCAACGGTCAGCCCCGCGTGATCCGTGTTCCCAACCGGCTGGTCAAGGCGACGACACACCAGCGCCCCAAGGCGGAGGCAGGCAACCCCGACCACATCGGCGCGCCGATGCCGGGGGTCGTGGCCTCTGTCGGGGTGCAGCCGGGGGCGAAGGTCAAACAGGGCGATCTGCTGTTGACGATCGAGGCGATGAAGATGGAAACCGGCCTGCACGCCGAACGCGACGCGGTTGTCAAAGCGGTGCACGTGCAGCCGGGCGGTCAGATCGACGCCAAGGATCTGCTGGTCGAACTGGAGTAAAAGGGGGTGGGATGAATCCCACCTTACCGCCCGGCGCCCATGGCGGCCTGACCATCCCAGCCCGTCGGCGGGCCGCTTTGCGCCGAGGCCCGCCCGCCGCCAAAGTTTTTGCACCAGCCGTCAAATTTGCTCTTGCGGCTCGCCTCGGGTGGGGCTAAATCAGCCCCACCAACAGGATGCGGGCGTAGCTCAGGGGTAGAGCATAACCTTGCCAAGGTTAGGGTCGGGCGTTCGAATCGCCTCGCCCGCTCCAGTTTGGTCCTGCGACCCCAGCAGGTTAGCAAAGGCCGCCTTCGGGTGGCCTTTTTGCTTTCCGGACGCGGGGGTACTCGCGGGGAACGGATCGCGGCCCTGTCAGGCCGGTGGGAATCGCGCCGTGCAGGTGGGCGCAAACCACGAAGAACGCGGCGATGGCGCAGTCATCTGTTGATCTAGGCGACCACAAAGGGTTGTATGAGCGAAAAGAGGGCGGGCAACATGCTGACATCTGTAGAACTGTGCGCCGGTGCCGGCGGCCAAGCCCTCGGGCTGGAGAAAGCCGGATTCGCCCACACGGCACTGGTCGAGATAGACAAGCACTGCTGCAACACGTTGCGCCACAACCGTCCCGGGTGGAACGTCCTCGAGGAGGACATACGACTCTTCAAGGAGCGCGCTGCCGACTACAAGGGCATGGATCTGCTTGCCGGTGGCTTGCCGTGCCCGCCCTTCTCGGTCGCGGGCAAACAGCTGGGCGAACAGGACGAGCGCAATCTGTTCAACGACGCCATCGACATCGTGGATGCCGCCCGCCCGCGCGCGGTCATGATCGAAAACGTACGGGGGTTTCTGGACGCGATCTTTCACGACTACCGCGAACGTCTGAAGACCCAGTTGGACAAGCTGGGATACAAGACCGAATGGCGGCTATTGAACGCTTCCGACTATGGCGTGCCTCAGCTGCGCCCGCGCGTCGTGATCGTCGCCGTCGAGAAAAAGCGCGCCGACTTCTTTGACTGGCCGGAAGCCAATCCGCACAATCCGCCCACGGTTGGTGAAACGCTGCGCGATCTGATGGCGGCGCGTGGCTGGCGCGGTGCGGACGATTGGGCTGCAAAAGCTGACGAAATTGCGCCAACCATTGTCGGAGGTTCCAAGAAACATGGCGGCCCCGACCTCGGCCCGACACGCGCCCGCGCCGCCTGGGCCACGCTGGGCGTCGAGGGACGGACCATAGCCCCCGAAGCACCCGATGCCTTCCACGACGGCATGCCGCGCCTGACGGTGCCCATGGTTGCCCGCATACAGGGCTTTCCAGACGACTGGCACTTCACCGGGGCCAAGACAAATGCATACCGGCAGGTCGGCAATGCCTTTCCGCCACCGGTCGCGCAGGCCGTGTCGGCCCAGATTGCCAAGGCATTGCGAAAGCGCGTGCTGCGCGCGGTCCAAGGCTGAACTTTCCAAAGCCGTCCCGTTGTGACAGCTTGCTGGGAAACAACGGATTCCCAGAGCGGCCGACAGTTGAAAAAGACCATTCCAGAAAGCGTTGTCGTTGCGGGCCACCGCGATCACGATCTGCTGACAGCAGTCGCGGAAGAGATTGCAAGGCGCGCCGGCGGGGCCGAGGCATTGGCCGCCAGGTTCTCGGCAATGCTGCGCCAGTGCGTTGACGATGTGATCATGACCCCGAAGACGGGGCGGCGCGCATACGAGGAATTGGAAAAGACCGAAAAAACCTACATCGGCACGCGGGTCGAAATTGAACTGCGCGCGATGCTGAAACTGCCCAGGGGCAAGCTCGACACTGTCATTCTTGGGCGGGACGTGGACATCAAGAACACGATGGGCAGCAACTGGATGATCCCGACAGAAGCGATCGGCAACCCCTGCATCCTTGTGGCCGCTGACGAGGTGCGGGCAACCTGCTACCTCGGGCTGATCGTCGCGCGACCCGAATATCTGACCCACGGCCAGAACAAGGATTCGAAAAAGAGCGTGTCGGCCGCAGGGTTCGCAAACATCCTTTGGCTTCTGCTGGATCACCCGTATCCGCCGAACTTCTGGCGGACGGTGCCACCCGACGTGATAGAGCGCATTTTCGCCGGGCGATCCGGCAATGAGCGCATGGCCAATCTGTTCCGCGAAGTGCAGCGCGCGCCGATCACCCGCGACGTGGTGGAGGCGGTCGCGCAACAGCAGGACTTCATGCGGCGCATCCGCTCGGACAAGGGCAGAGGCACGCGCGACCACCTGGCAAGCGAAGGCATCCTGCTTCTGTCCGGCCATTACGACGCACCGCTGATCGCAGCGCTGGACCTGCCTGTTTGTTCGGGCAGTGAATTCGTGTCCTACAGGCTGGAGAATGACCGTGAACGCGCATTGGCCATTGAGCACGGGTTCCTGCAGAGCAGCTAAATGCTTTCTTTAAAAATTTCGACCGGCCCCTATACTGCCCGAAAAAGGCGCAGCCCGAAGAGGCACGGTGCATCTGAGGTAAGAGTATGGCACGCACGACAGCCGCACAGCAGTCCTTCAACGTGGCCATTGTAGGCCAACGTGGCCGTCTGGCCTATGAGGCCCTGATATTCGTGGCCAGCCTGCGCGCGATGAGCCCCGGCTTCACCGGTCGTATCCTCGTTGCCGAACCGCAGGCCGGACCGCTGTGGACCAAGGACCCCAGCATCCGCGACACGGAGGTGCGGGCCGCGCTCAAAGCGCTTGGCGCCGAGATTGTACCCTTCCATAACAAGCACTTCGGAGAAGCCTATCCGTTTGGCAACAAGATCGAAATGCTGTCGGCCCTACCCGAGGGTGAGCCCTTTGTCTTTTTTGACACGGATACGTTGATCACCGGCGAGCTGGCATCGGTGCCGTTCGATTTCGACCGCCCCGGTGCGTCGCTGCGGCGCGAGGGGACCTGGCCGCAGCCGCAACTCTACGGACCCGGCTACAGCGGCCTGTGGAAGTCCCTTTATGACGCGTTCGGGCTGGATTTCGAAAGCTCGCTGGACCTGTCGCAGCCAGATGAATACTGGCGGCGGTACCTGTATTTCAACGCGGGCTATTTCTATTACCGGTGCCCGCATCTGTTCGGGCAGCGGTTCCTGGAATACGCGCTGGCCATTCGCGACACGCCGCCGGTGGCCCTATGCGCCCAAAGCTTTGATCCCTGGCTTGACCAGATCGCCCTGCCGCTGGTGATCCACGCGCTTGGCGGGGGCCGGGATGCCCTGCCCGAGGGGTATCTGGATGGCGCCGTCAGCTGTCATTACCGGATGATTCCGCTGCTCTATGCACGCGAGAGCGATCACACGGTCGCCGTGCTTGAACAGGTGACGGCCCCCAACAAGCTCAAGAAAGTGCTCAAGGGCCACGAGCCGATCAAGCGGATGATCTACCAGGGTCGCGGCGCAAAGGCGCGTGCGTTGTTCGACCGCGACCACCTGCCACGCCGTGAACAGGTGATCCGCAACCAGCTGAAATCAAACGGCTATTGGATGCGCTGATCTTGCGGGGCACCGCAGGGGATGCCCCGCGCCGACCTCAGGCCGCTTTTTCAAGCAGCGTGTAGGTGGCGATGATGGATCCCTGCACCTGCGCGCGCTCGATCTTGCCCGCCTCCGAGCGTTTGCTGCGCGCGCCGGTGGCTTTCTTGATGACCCGGCCGATCTGCTGGTTCAGCGACACCCGCGCACGGTCCGCAGCCCAAGTGCCCTGTGCCCCCTCACCGCCCAGCGCACGCGCGTATTGCGCGGCAAATTCAGGGTCCTGTTCGGCGGCCTGAACCACCGTCAGAATGAAATGCGCGTCGAATTTCCCCTCCGCGTCCAGCTTTGCCGCGAGCTGCACGGCGTGGTCGATCACGGCACGTTTGGCCGCCAGCCGCCCTGCCAGCGGATCGTCCGGCGCCGCGGCGTCGATCACGTGGGTTTCCACCAGCTTTTGCATGTAATGCGTCAGGTTCATGCCCGCCGCCTTTGCCTGCGCATCCATGAAACGGCGCACCGGCAATTCCAGCGTGAAGGTCACGGTGGA
>JBFFQZ010000121.1:0-8165 GCA_041573235.1 Sulfitobacter sp.
CATCCGAAGATGCGGCCTTTTCCAAAAAGATTGCCAGAACCGATTAGTTCTTGGCGTAGAATTCGACGACCAGATTCGGCTCCATGGTGACCGGGTAAGGCACATCGCCCAGCGCCGGGGTGCGCACGAAGGTTGCCGTCATCTTCGAGTGGTCGACATCAAGGTAGTCGGGCACATCGCGCTCGGGCAGCTGTGTCGCTTCGATGAGTGCTGTCATCTGCTTGGAGCGGTCGCGAACCTCGATCACATCGCCTTCCTTGACGCGGTAGGAGGGGATGTTCACCAGCTTGCCGTTCACGCGCACGTGGCGGTGGTTCACGAACTGGCGCGCAGCGAAGACGGTCGCCACGAATTTCGCGCGGTAGACGACGGCGTCCAGGCGACGCTCCAGCAGGCCGATCAGGTTTTCACCGGTGTCGCCTTTGACACGCTCGGCTTCACCGTAGATGCGGCGGAATTGTTTTTCGGTCAGATCGCCGTAATAGCCCTTGAGCTTCTGCTTGGCGCGCAGCTGGATGCCGAAATCGGAAATCTTGCCCTTGCGGCGCTGACCGTGCTGGCCGGGGCCATATTCGCGGCGGTTCACCGGGGATTTCGGACGGCCCCAGATGTTTTCGCCCATGCGACGGTCGATCTTGTACTTGGCAGCGGTGCGTTTGGTCACGGCTGTTCTCCTTCACGTTGTATTAACGGTTACCCACGGGTAACCTTGGTTGAAGGGCGTTGTCCTCTGAGCTTGCACTCCGACAGGGATCCCCTTGCGGGGGCCACCAACACCAATGAAGCCGCGCTTATAGGGATGTTGGGGTCAGAGTCAACGCGTGATCGTCGCCCTTCGTGCCGTGGGCGTCGGTAACGTCGAAAACCGCCATCATCTCGGCCCGCAACAGCGACACGTCCTCATCCACGGAGCGCCCCGGATCGCAGATGAACGGCGGCAGCACCGCGATCCTTATGGTGCCGCTTTTGGGTACGAATTTGCCCCGCGGCAGCAGTTTTTCGGAATCCAGTATGACGATCGGGCGGATCGTCCGGCCGGTTTCGCGCGCCACCAGAACGGCCCCGGCCTTGAACGGGCCCAGCGATTTCGTCTGTGTCCGCGTGCCTTCCGGGAACAGCACGACGGAACGGCGCGCGGGCATGTCGCGCACCGCGCTGCTCAGGGTATCCATTGCGACCTTACCGCTCCTGCGGTCGATCTCGACCAGCCCCGCGCCCTTGAACCCGGTGCTCAGCAAGGGCGAATCGCACAGTTCCTTCTTTGCGGCGAAGGTGAACCATTTGTCGTCCGGGATCGCGTCCATCAACGTGAAACCATCCAGGTGACTGCGATGGTTGATCACGATGATGCTGCCCGTGTCGGCGGCCAGATCCTGCTTTTCGCGCTCCGTCATCTCGACCCGGATGCTCAGCAGCCACAAGAGCCGCGAACAGGCCCGTTTCACAAGGCGCCAGTACCAGCCCCGAAATCCCCGGCGCCGCGCCATCAGCAGCGGCACGAAGGCGATCGCGATGAAATACACCGGCCCCAGAAACACCAGTGCCCCCCGCTTCAGCATCCGGACCGGCAGGGGATCGTTTGCCGGCGCTTGCCGGGCGGGTGCGTTGGAACCACTCATGATGGAAGCCTTGCATTTCTTGCCGCCAACGGGAGGCATTGGGCCATGAGTAAAGCGCGTGCAAGCATCCGCGTTCCAGCGTCATGACATACGCTGGACGGCCCGGCGGAATCCCGCCCCGAGACCGACTTTGCCCTCATTCCACGAAATGGACCGGAAATTCAACGACAATAGTTTACGCCGCGACACCCGCCATGGCGTCCACGCGCCCGGTCAACGGCGCGGCGCCATCTGCGCCACCGGCGCGTGCCGGGGGCAGCACACAAGGTGGTCATTGACCAGCCCGCAGGCCTCCATCCAGGCATAGACGATCGTCGGGCCACAGAACTTGAACCCCGCTTTCTTCAGGTCCTTCGACACCCGCTCGGACAGATCTGTCTTGGGCGGCACCTCGGCCATGGAGGCAAAACGGTTCTGGACCGGCACCCCGTCGACGTAATCCCACATGAAGCGGTCGAACCCCCCGGCCGCCTCGATCCGCAACCACGCCTGGGCATTGGTGATCGTCGCCTCGATCTTGCCCCGGTGGCGGATGATGCCGGGATCGCCCAGCAGACGCTGCACATCCGCCTCGCCCCAGCGGGCGATGACATGCGGATCGAACCCGTCGAAGGCCGCGCGGAAGGCCGCGCGTTTCTTGAGGATCGTGATCCAGCTCAGACCGGCCTGGAACCCGTCGAGGACCAGCTTTTCCCACAAGGCCCGGCTGTCGTATTCCGGCACGCCCCATTCGGTGTCGTGATAGTCGATATAGATCTGTTCGGGCCCGGCCCAGTCACAGCGTGTCATCAGGCCCCTTCCGCCACGTCCGGGCCGCGTCGGAGCCCTCTGCTGCCATACCCTTAAAATCGAACCTTTAACATCTTTTTAGATATCCGGCCCCATGATCAGGTCAAACGCCCATCGGAGGACGCTGCTGTGATCAGCCCAGACAAACGCGAACGCGCTGATGTGCCGGCGGGCGCGGAAAGCCCGTTGAACTTCGCCGTGATGCAGCGCGACCTCGAAACGCTCACCATGGTGCAGGAGGCGATTATGCACCGCCAGACGCTGCTGGCCTTTCAGCCCGTCATGCTGGGTGCACACCCCGACAAGATCGGCTTTCACGAAGGGCTCATTCGCGTGCTGGACCCTACGGGCCGGGTGATTCCCGCATCCGATTTCATGCGCCTGATCGAGGATAATGAAACCGGGCGCGAGATGGACGTGCTGGCACTGCGCCACGGTCTGCGCGCGCTGAAGGCGAACCCGGGCCTGCGGCTGTCGATCAACATGTCCGCGCGCTCCATCGGATACAAACCGTGGACGAGCACGCTCAACCACTATCTCAACGAAACGCCGACGCTCGGTGAACGGTTGATCCTGGAGATCTCGGAAGGTTCCGCCATGCTGGTGCCCGAGCTTGTCGTGGATTTCATGAACCGGCTGCAACCGCGGGGCATCTGCTTTGCGCTCGATAATTTCGGCGCCGGGCGTACCGCGTTGAAGTATTTCAAGGATTTCGACTTTGACATCCTCAAGATCGACGGCCAGTTCATCCGCAACATAGCGCAAAGTCCGGACAACCGGGCGCTGACCCGCGCGCTTGTGGGGATTGCACGGCATTTCGACATGCTGACCGTGGCCGAATCCGTCGAGACGCAGGCGGACACCGAGGTGTTGATCCAGATGGGGGTCGACTGCCTGCAAGGCTACTATTTTGCGGCACCGACGACGCGACCGGCCTGGCTTCACCAGGAGAACCTGCGGCACAACGGCTGACGTCGCCGCCACGCGCGAAGCCGCGCCACCCACTCCGGCACCAGTTGCCGGGCTGCACCCAATGCGATATGCGAAAAGCAGAAGGTGGGGGAAATGACGACGGCCAAGCCGCCCTGTGTCAGCCACAAACCCTCTGCCACGTGTCATATGAGAGGACCGCATTCCATGACCAATGTCGTTATCGCCTCCGCCGCCCGAACTGCCGTTGGCAGCTTTGGCGGCGCCTTTGCCACCACACCCGCGCATGATCTGGGGGCCGCGACCCTCAAGGAAATCGTTTCCCGTGCAGGCATCGACGCATCCGAAGTGTCAGAAACGATCCTCGGTCAGGTCCTGACCGCGGCGCAGGGCCAGAACCCCGCCCGTCAGGCCCATGTGAACGCGGGCCTGCCGCTGGAAGCCTCCGCATGGTCGATCAACCAGGTCTGTGGCTCGGGTCTGCGTGCGGTGGCGATTGGCGCCCAGCACATCCAGTTGGGCGATGCCGACATCGTCGCGGCCGGCGGTCAGGAAAACATGACATTGTCCCCCCACGCCCAGGCCATGCGCGCCGGGCAGAAGATGGGCGACATGAAGCTGATCGACACAATGATCAAGGACGGCCTGTGGGACGCCTTCAACGGCTATCACATGGGTCAGACGGCCGAGAACGTCGCCGAAAAATGGCAGATCTCGCGCGAGCAGCAGGATGAATTCGCCGTCGCCTCGCAGAACAAGGCCGAGGCCGCCCAGAAAGAGGGCCGTTTCAAGGACGAGATCTTTGCCTATACCGTGCCGGGCCGTCGCGGTGACACCATCGTGGACGCTGACGAATACATCCGCCATGGCGCCACCATGGATGCAATGCAGAAACTGCGCCCGGCCTTTGCCAAGGACGGGTCGGTCACCGCGGCCAACGCATCGGGCCTGAACGACGGCGCGGCGGGTGCCCTGCTGATGTCCGCCGACAATGCCGAAAAGCGCGGGATCGAGCCGCTCGCACGCATCGCGTCCTATGCGACGGCCGGTCTGGACCCGTCAATCATGGGCGTTGGCCCGATCTATGCATCGCGCAAGGCGCTGGAAAAGGCGGGCTGGAAGCCTGAGGATCTGGACCTCGTGGAAGCCAACGAAGCCTTTGCCGCGCAGGCCTGTGCGGTCAACAAGGACATGGGTTGGGATCCGGCGATCGTCAACGTGAACGGCGGCGCCATCGCGATCGGCCACCCGATCGGGGCCTCCGGCGCGCGTATCCTGAACACGCTGCTGTTCGAAATGCAGCGGCGCGGCGCGAAAAAGGGTCTTGCGACCCTGTGCATCGGCGGCGGCATGGGTGTTGCCATGTGTCTCGAACGCCCCTAATACGGATCGGGCGCGCAATTTTATTGCGCGCCTACCGTCGGCTAAGAAACAACATTACCATCCAGGAGGATTTATATGTCCCGAGTAGCACTCGTAACCGGAGGCAGCCGTGGCATCGGCGCCGCCATTTCCAAGGAACTGAAGTCAAAAGGCTATACCGTCGCCGCGACCTATGCAGGCAACGATGAAGCCGCCGCAAACTTTACCGAAGAGACCGGCATCAAGACGTACAAATGGAACGTCGCCGATTACGACAGCTCGAAAGAAGGCATTGCAAAGGTCGAAGCCGACCTTGGCCCGATCGAGGTCGTTGTGGCCAACGCGGGCATCACCCGCGACGCGCCGTTTCACAAGATGACACCGGAGCAGTGGAAAGAGGTCATCGACACGAACCTCACCGGCGTGTTCAACACCATCCACCCGATCTGGCCCGGCATGCGCGAGCGTAAATTCGGCCGCATCGTCGTGATTTCGTCGATCAACGGACAGAAGGGCCAGTTCGCCCAGGTGAACTATGCCGCGACCAAGGCCGGCGATCTGGGCATCGTGAAATCCCTGGCCCAGGAAGGTGCGCGCGCAGGCATCACCGCCAACGCCATCTGCCCCGGCTACATCGGGACCGACATGGTCATGGCCGTCCCCGAGAAAGTGCGCGAATCGATCATCGCGCAGATCCCCACAGGCCGTCTGGGCGAGCCGGAAGAGATCGCGCGCGCGGTGTCGTTCCTCGTGGCCGACGATGCGGGCTTCATCAACGGCTCGACCATCACCGCAAACGGCGGGCAGTATTTCGTCTGAACGATGACAGCGCTTGTGGGCGCTGAGCAGGTACGAAAGGGGCCGGTTGATCCACCGGCCCCTTTTTGCATTCTAACGCCCGAGGTAATCAGTGCGCAGCGGTCATCGGGTGGCGCAACCATGAAAAGAACGCGGCGAAGGCCTGTGCGCGTTCGGCATGGGCAAAGTCGTTGGCGGCGCGGGCGGCGGGGGTTGTTGACATCTCGATCATCTTGTCTCTCCAGAAATTTTCGCATCAGTTTGTTTTGACTTGATATGAATATGGGGCTTAGCCACAAAGCTTACAAACGAGACTTTTCATCGCTTCAGTTAAGTATTACTTAGGTGACATGACAAATAGCCTCCCCCCTCTCACAGCATTGCGCGCGTTTGATGCCGCCGCCCGCCACATGTCGTTCGCCCAAGCGGCGGCCGAACTGAACGTGACGCCCGCCGCCCTGTCGTTCCAGATCAAGTCGCTCGAAGAGCATCTGGGCGCGCCGCTGTTCCGGCGGCTGAACCGCGCGGTCGAACTGACCGAGGCTGGTGCGGCGCTGGCGCCCGGCGCGGAGGAAGGCTTCCGGACGCTCGCCATGGCGTGGCGCGCGGCGGAGCGGACGCAGGACAACCAGACCCTGACGGTGACCGCCGGGCCCGCCTTTACGGCAAAATGGCTGGCGCCGCGGCTCTATGAATTCGCGCAGGCGCACCCCGAGATCGAATTGCGCTTTGCCGCCTCTCTGAACCGGATGGATTTCAATCGCGACAACGTCGATGTGGCGATCCGGTTCGGCAACAGGCCGTCCTCGGGGCTTTTTGCACTGCCGCTGGCCGAGGAATGGGTGATGCCGGTGATGACCCCCGAATTGGCAGCGCGCTTTCCCACTGTGGAAAGCCTGACAAAGGCGCCCATCATTTTTGATGATTCCATCGCCTTTCTGGAGCCGACCGTGGACTGGACGGCCTGGTTCGCGGCGATGGGTGTGGATTTCACCCCGACCCATGGGCCCCGTTTCAGCCAGTCCGATCACGCCATCGACGCGGCGCTGGCGGGTGTCGGCGTGGTGCTGGGCCGTCGGGCGCTGGTGGTCAAGGACATCAACGAGGGGCGCCTTGTCGCGCCATTCCCCACCGCCCTTGCGACCGGCGCGGGGTTCACCTTTCTGTGCCCCGAGGGACAGGAAGACCGCCCGCAGATCGCTGCGTTCCGCGCGTGGATTCTGAAGGAGGTGGAAAAGACCATGCACATCACGGAAGGCCTGACCATCCTGCCGCCCCCTTCCTCATGACACGCGCACGCGCCACCGCGATCGGGTTCATCGCCGTGCTGTTGTGGGCGCTGCTGGCGCTGTTCACCGTCGGTGCCGCGCCGACGCCACCACTGTTGCTGAACGCGCTGTGTTTTGGCATCGGCGGCGTGGTTGGCCTGATCTGGGCGTGGGTGACGGGCAGCCTGGCGCAGATGCGGGCGGTGCGGATGCGGGTCTATGTCTTTGGCGCGCTCGGATTGTTTGCCTATCACCTGCTGTATTTCAGCGCGCTGAGGCTGGCCCCGCCCGCCGAGGCCGGGCTGATCGCCTATCTCTGGCCCCTGCTGATCGTGGTGTTTTCCGGGCTGTTGCCGCAGGAGAGGCTGCGCGCGGGCCACCTGATCGGGGCGCTGATCGGGTTCGCCGGTGCCGCGCTGATCATCAGCGGAGGGGGGGCCGGGCTTCGCATGGTGGCGCTGCCGGGCTACCTGTTGGCGATGCTCGCCGCGCTCACCTGGTCCAGCTATTCGGTACTGTCGCGGCTGGTTGGCACCGCGCCGACCGCGAGCGTGGCGATTTTTTGTCTGGGCACGGCGGCGCTGTCGCTGCCGCTGCATCTGATCTTCGAAGAAACGGTTCTGCCGGTCACACCGTTGGGATGGGCAAGCATCGCGGGCCTCGGACTGGGGCCGGTGGGGCTGGCGTTCTATGTCTGGGACATCGGATGCAAGCGGGGCGACATCCAGCTGCTGGGCACCAGTTCCTATGCGGCACCACTGCTGTCGACAATTGCACTGGTTCTAGCGGGAATCACAGAACCCAGCATGACCCTGCTGTGGGCCACGGTATTGATCACTGGCGGCGCGCTGGTGGCAGCGCGCGCCAGCTTTTCGTGAAGGTCGGCGGTCGCTATGCCGACAGTCGCGTTATTTCTTCTTTCAAGCGCATCTTCTGTTTCTTCATCGCGGCCAGTTTCAGACCGTCGACCCCGGGAGAGCGTTGTGCGGCTTCGATCGCCTCGCTCATGTCTATGTGCTTCTTCTTCAACGTTTCAAGATGTGCGTTCAGGGACATACTTCCTCCAGTTGGTAAAGTGCATTTTCAGTTGAGCATGATCCGATAACAAAGTCACGCCGCTCCGCAGCATAACCCGCTGACTGGTAAACAGACGCTTAACGGCGGTCAAAATAACAGCGGTGCACCGGCGCGCAGGACCGCGCGGACGGCGGGGGTGTATTGATCTCCGTCCAGATGCCGGTCGCCGGTATGCAGAATCAGCGGCGCATGCAGCCGGAAATCTCCGCGCCCGGATTTACGCGCCCGCACGATCACCCGGTCGGCGGGGCGCCCGGTCCGCGCGGCGATCGGCAGCACCTCGATGCTGCCCATGTCATGGGGCAACGCACGAAGGATGTCG
>JBFFQZ010000122.1:0-8062 GCA_041573235.1 Sulfitobacter sp.
ATCTCCTTGAACCCTATCGCAAACTGCACCACCATGCGGTCACAGCCTGCCCTCGGGCACAGCCATTAGGAGCCGCGATGCCCCCCACCGCCAGAACGGCCCCCCCCGTGCCCAGACCAGCGCGCCGCATCACCGACACCAGCCCGAAGAATTTCGGCATGTTTGCCCGCGCCGTAGGTCGGGCGGACCTGATCCATCTGGAACTGGGCATGCCCGCCGAGGACACCCCTCAGCATATCAAGGATGCCACCATCGCAGCACTTCTCGCCGGAGATGTCCATTACTCGGACCTTCAGGGGCAACCCGAGCTGCGCCATGCACTGGCCGAAAAACTGCGCCGCCAGAACGGGATCGACGTGACGGGGGATGAGGTGCTGGTCACCAATGGTCTGACGCAAGGATCCTTTGCCGCCTTCATGGCCTTCATCGACGCCGGCGACGAGGTGATCCTGCTGGCGCCCTACTATCCCCAGCATATTGGCAAGGCCGAGCTGGCAGGGGGCCGTGTCGTGATCGCGCCCCTGGACGCGCAGGACAACTTCAGCATCAACCGCGACCTGATCACGCCGCACATCACCGACCGGACCCGCGCGGTCGCGCTGATCAACCCCTGCAATCCCACCGGCCGCGTTTTCACCCGTGCCGAATTGCAGGTCCTCGCGGATCTCGCGCAGGAGCATAACCTGCTGATCCTGTCCGACGAGGTCTACGAAGAGATCACCTATGACGGTGCCAGACATGTCTCCATCGCCTCCCTGCCGGGGATGAAGGAGCGCACGATCTCGATGTTCGCCTTTACCAAAGCCTACGCCATGGATGGCTGGCGACTGGGATATCTTGCCGCGGACGCGCGGCTGATGGGGCCGCTGATGAAGATGACGACCAGCGAGGTCACCCATGTGAACACCTTTATCCAGGCAGGCGCATTGGCGGCCGTGACCGGCGATCCGGGCGTGTTGAAAAGCATGGTCGCCCGCGACGCAGCGCGGCGGGACCTGGTGGTCGGGCGGCTCAACCAGATGCCCGGCGTGCGCTGCGCCCCGGTGGAGGGGACGATCTATGCCTTCCCCGACATCCGCGCCACAGGGCTGAACGCACAGGACTGCGCCGAGCGGCTGATGGAAGAAGCTGGCGTGGTGGTCGAGGCAGGCAGCTTTTACGGGGACGCAGGCGAGGGCCACTTGCGCGTGTGTTTCGGCTGTGCCGATCTGGACGTGCTGAGGGACGCGATGGACCGCATGCAACGGTTCTTCAACAGTCTCTAAACCAGCGGTTTGAGCGCCTCGAACAGGCGCTCGACGTGATCCATGCGGGTGATTGCACCGGGCGACAGGCGCAGGATCGGCCCCCGCGCGTCAAGGTGGATGCCATCGCCACGCAGCCTGCCTACCAGCGCGGGCGCATCCACCCGGTCCTCGAGCCGCAACATCACAGACCCTCCGCGCCGCGCCGCATCGACGGGCGAGGCGATCTGCATCCCGGCTGCCTCGGCCCGGTTCAGGATCGCCCGCGTCAACTGCCGGTTCTGCGCCAACAGATCCGTCTGCGCCGCGTGCCACCGCAGGGCGGGTACGGATCCCACGCAGGCCATGACCGATGGCGTGCCATGATCGAACCGCCGCGCGTCGGGCGCATAGGCAAACGCATCAAGATCCCACGAAAACGGGTTCTCCTGGCTGAACCAGCCGCGCAGTTCCGGCGTGACATCCCCGATCAGATCCTTGCGCATCTGCACGATCCCCGCCCCCGGCGTCCCGCACAGCCATTTCAACGTGGTCGAGATCACGAAATCCACCGGCGTATCCGCCAACGAAAAAGGCACGATCCCCACGCCTTGGGTAAGGTCCACGCCCACCAGCGTCCCCATGCTGCGCCCATGGGCGGCCAACCGCGCGACATCGCACCGGTGCGAAGCCGTCGAGGTCACGAAGGTGAGCAAGGCAAGCCCCACGTCCGGCCCCCAGGCCGCAAGGAAATCGTCGTCCTCCACCCAGAATGCGCCCTCGCGCAGGGGGACGGTATCCAACGTGAAGCCCATGCGCGGCGCCAGCCCGTTCAGCAGAAAATGAAGCGACGGAAAACAATCCGCCGAAACCAGCACCCGCTTGCCACGCAACCGGTCGCCAAGCCCGCCCATCACCGAATACAGCGCCGCCGTGACATTGTCCGCCGAGGTCAGCGTGCCGTCCGGCGCGTCGATCAGCGCCGACCACAGCGTCAGGAACTCGGCCCGCGCCGCCAGCATCCGCGGCCATTGCGCGTCGTCGGGCGTGCCCCAGACCTGCGCGAAATCGCTCAGCGCTGCGGCCATCTCGGTGGCCTTGCCGGGGTACTGGCCAATGGAGTGATACAGAAAATAGGCAGGGTCGGTCATGGCATGCTCCGTTTGCGCCACCCTAGCCCCGCTTAGCAGGATCTTGAAGCCCCGCTGCCAAACCACTACGTGTGGAGACATGACAGGCACATCCCCCCAACCCGCACGGCATTTGACCGTGCGCGGCACCTACAACCTGCGCGATCTGGGCGGTTATGCCACCGCACGGGGCACCCCGATCCCGTGGCGCCGATTCTTGCGCGCCGACAGCCTGCACCGGCTTGAACCCGGAGAGGCGGAGCGGCTTCGCTTCGAAGGGCTGCGCATGGTGATCGACCTGCGCACCGCCCGCGAAATTCTCGACGCCCCGAGCGTCTTTGACACCCATCCCGGTGTGCGCCTGGTCAATCAGCCACTGTTCGACGCCCTGTCCCCCGCGGCACTGGCCCAAGGTGACGCGCCAGAGGGCCACCCGCTGCTGGCCTTCTACGTTACCGCGCTTGAAACCCGAGGGACTGCGATATGCGCGATTCTCACCAGTCTCGCGGAAGAGCGTGAGGGCATGGTGGTTTTCAACTGCACCGCGGGCAAGGACCGCACCGGCCTCATTGCGGCGCTGCTGCTGGGAATAGCAGGCGTGTCGCACAAGGATATCATTTCCGATTATGCCATGACTGCCGCTCTGATCCCGGATCTTGTCGCCGAGTTCCTCAGCCTGTCGCGGGCGCGCGGCGGGGATGTGGCGGCCTATGCGACCCTGCTGGAAAGCCCGGCCGACACGATGGCCGCCACGCTCGAACATATCGTGGCCAAATATGGCTCTATCATGGGCTACATCGACCATATCGAAGTGCCGACAGAGGTGCTTGCCCGGCTTCAGTCCCGCCTGGGGATCGCAAGCTAAATCACACGATTACCCGGTGCTCGCGCTGGCCGCGCGCCTGTGTCTCAATCACGAATGTCTTGCCCTCGTCCGGCCCATCAAGCCCGACGGCGGCGGAGGTGACATAGAGCGTGCCCAGATCCGCCCCTCCGAAAGCCGGACAGCTCGATTGCCGGGCGGGAACGCTGACCGCCCCCATGAATGCCCCGTCGGGACCATAGCGCGCGACCCGCGCGGCACCCCATTGCGCGACCCACAGACAGCCTGCACTGTCTACAACGGCACCGTCGGGGTTCAGCCCCTCCTCGCGGGTATCGATGAACACCTCCGGCGCGCCGCAGGGCCAGCCTTCGGCGTCCAACGCCACGCGCATGACGCGGCGCTGATGCGTGTCGGTGAAATGCGCGAACCGCTTGTCCGGAGTGAAACAGATCGCGTTGGAGACGGTGATCCCCTCGAACAGCGTCTCCACCGCGCCGCGGTAATAGCGGTGGATGGCGCCTGCCTTTTTCTCGGCCTGCTTGCCCATGGACCCGATCCAGAAGCCCCCGAAAGGGTCTGCGCGCCCGTCGTTGGACCGGGTCACAGGGTTTTCTGCCTCCAGCGGCACGACGTGCGCCTGCGCGCCGGTTTCAAGGTCGAGTGTGAACAGCTGCGTCTCGGAGGCGACGAGCAGCGTGTCGTGATTGACCCACCCGGCGGCTGAGCAATGTTCGTCGAACTGCCGCACGCGGCCCTCGCCGTGCAGCCGCTTGCCCAAAACGTCGAACCAGAACAGGGACCGGCGCTCGGGGTGCCACAACGGCCCCTCGCCCAATTGGCATTGCGTCGCGTCAAAGACCGCCATCAGGCCACCAGCGCGTCATAGGCCGACACGATGATCTGCGCCCGGCGCGCGACTTCGTCGACCGTGAAACCCGCCTGGTAGAGCCCGCTGCCAATGCCGAACCCCGACGCCCCGGCAGAAAGCCATTGGCCAAAGGTGTCGGGCGCAGCGCCGCCCACGGCAAAGATCTGCGTTGGCGGCGGCAGCACCGCCTTGAGCGCGGCAAGGCCCGCCGGGCCGACAAGGTTGCCGGGAAAAAGCTTCAACCCATCTGCGCCGTGGCGCAGGGCAGTAAACGCCTCGGTCGGGGTCATCACACCGGGAAAGCTTTGCAGTCCGGCGCCCTTTGTCGCGTCGATCACCGATGGGTTGCAATCGGGCGACACGATCAATTGCCCCCCTACCCCCGCGACCTCGGCGACCTGTCGCCGCGTCAACACGGTGCCCGCGCCCACCAGCGCGCGGCCCTTCAGGGTTTCGGCCAGCAGCCCGATCGACACCAGCGGCTCGGGCGAGTTCAGCGGCACTTCGATCCTTGTGATGCCGAGAGAGACGAGAGCATCGCCGATGGCGGTGACCTCCGCCGGGGTCACCCCGCGCAGAATAGCGATCAGGGGACGGCTCATGTCAGCTCTCCTCGAGGCTTGCAAAGGCGCGGCGCAGCCCGCGCAGGGTCATGTCATCGGCGTCCGTCATCCTTGCAGGCACGCCCTGCGCCTGCAAGGCCGCAGCATAACGCGCAGCCAGCGTGCCGTCACCGATCAGCGCGACGTTCTGGCCCAGCCAATAGGGTCGGGCGGCCGCCAGCTCCTGTCCGATCAGCATCCCCGACAGCCGTGCGCGCGCCGTGCCGGATGCAAGCGTGGCAACCAACCCCTCAGCGCGCAGCGAAAACAGCGATCCGGCAAAGGATTCGGGCCGGGACAGCGTGTCAGAGACCGCCGCGTCAAAGGCCCCGTCGTCCCAGCCACCGCCCTCCATGCCGTGCCGCAACACCGATTGGCCGGACAGCAGGGCGAACAGCTCTCCGGTCATGAAGGTGCGAAAGCTGACCACTTCGCCCGCACTGATGTGGACCCACTTCGAATGGGTGCCGGGCAGACACAGCACGCCGTCCCAATCGGGGTGCGCGGCGATGAACCCCGCGATCTGGGTTTCTTCGCCGCGCATCACGTCCGCCGGGGCGCGCTGCGACATGCCGGGCAGGATGTGAACACGGATGCGCGGATCGGTACAGGCCGGGCGCACCGCATCGCGCGCATCCGGCGGGGTGGCAGGCACGGCGGCATAGGGCGCCTCAGCCCAGCCCTGCCGCGCGCCGACCATGCCGCAGCAGATCACCGGCGTGACCGTGTCTGGCGGCAGGTGCGGCCCGACCAGCGCCAGCAGCGCGTCCTCGAACCCGTCGGGCGCAAGACGCCCCATGCCGTCCGGGGACGAGAGCGCGGTGGCCTCATCGTCCATCACCCAGGCGCGCAGATGCGTCGTGCCCCAATCCACCGCGATCCAGGTCATCCGGTGGTCACCACACCGCCGTCCACTGCCATCAACTGTCCCGTCATCATCCGACTGACACTCGAGGACAGGAACAGCACCGCACCGACGATGTCCTGCGGATCTATCGGTTCCTTCAGACACTGCCGGTCAAGCTGCGCCGCCAAGGCTTCGGGGGTCACCCACATCTCTTTCTGCTTGTCGGTCATCACCCATCCCGGCGCCAGCGCGTTCACGCGGATACGGTCGCCGCCGAACTCACGCGCGAGCGATCGGGTCAAGGCCGTGATGGCACCATTGGCTGCGGTATAGGCGGGATAGCCCGCGTTCCCCATCAGATAGCTGATCGAGGAAAAATTCACGATGGCACCACCCCCCTGCCCGCGCATCCCCTCGATCACTGCCTGGGCGGCAAAGAAATAGGCCTTCAGGTTGATCGCCATGGATTGGTCCCAGAACGCCTCGTCCACGTCCATCGTGGCATGGCGCTCGTCATTGGCGGCATTGTTGACCAGCACCTGAACAGTGCCATGCGCCTCGGCGCTTTGAGCGACCGCCGCCCTCAAGGCTGCGCTGTCGGTGATGTCGCAGGGAATGAACAGCGGTCGCCGACCATGCTTCGCCTCCATCTCATCGCAAAAGGCGGTGGCATCAGAGCGCTGGACAAATCCCACCCGCGCCCCCTGCGCAAGAAAGCCGTCCGTGAGCGCCGCGCCAATGCCGGAGCCGCCTCCGGTGATGAACACGGATTTGTCTTTGAGGTCGTGGAATGTTGCCTGCATCATCTTTTCCCTGTCACAACTGAGCGCCTTCTATCACTCACATCGTATCCGAAAAGAGCCACGACAGGGCAATGCCAATCTTCATGAGACAGCTGCCGCTTGCGTCCATGGCCCGACCAGTACGACCGCCCCCCTGCCTCAGATCGGCCCCCGCGACATTAGTCATTGCATTTAACGCGAAACCTGCCCTAATACATGGACTAAGAGGGGATACACCCTCAAAGAGGCAGACGGCCCGCCAAGTCATGTGGAAAACCACGGGCAACGGGCTCCGGTGGAACCCATCAAGGAGGCGCAGCAGATCCAGGATACCCCATAAAACAAAAGGCCCGAATGGTTGCAGCCATCCGAGCCCTGTCCGTCAATGTCTGCTTTGACACTGTCCGTTTGCTTGTTCCCGACAGTACCAAAGCACCCGAATCGCCGCAAGCCCTGACTGCGGCGCATGGAGCTTTTATGTCTGAAATTCTCGATTGCGACCCGGCCCGCGGCTTCGTCGCCTTCCCGGTCGCCGTGTTCGACCTTGATCTCACCCCTGGCGCGTTTCGCACACTTGCCGAATTGTGCCGCATGGCAAACACGGATGGCCAGTGCTGGCCTTCACTGGCGCAGCTTGGCCGCAGGCTTGGGCGGTCGCGCGCGGCGGTCTCCGGCTATATCGCCGAACTTCGGGCCGCCGACGTGCTGCGTACCGAAGAGCAGAAAATGGCGAACGGCTACAACTACCGACTGCGATACACAGTTACATTCTGGAAAGCATGGCGCGCAGGCCTGACGCAAAAGCCGGAGCGGAAACCTGAACGCAGCGTACGCTCCGCTGAACGCCCGTTAGAAACTCAAAATCATATACATAAAAACCACTGTGCAGAGTCGATTATGAGCGGATTAGTCTCTGATTGGAAGCGCGCCGTGGGCAAGACCCCCTACCCCGGATTTACACAGTGGCCGTCGGAAAATCTATTGGCTGCGACAGATGCGGCTGTTCTGAATGCGGCCTCATCAGCAGCCCCGATATCCGCGGATATAGCGGACAGTCTGCGGGTATTCCTAACCTCTCGCGGCATTGATCCCTCAGTTGCTCCGGACCTGGCCCGGGAAATATTGCCCCAGCTTGGATCGAAAGCACATCTCACGGCGTTGATCGGCGCACTTGAGGATGGCTGGCAACCTCATTGGCGCAACCCGCCCAATGGGCATCAGCTTAAACGGCTGCTCGGCTCAATGCCGCCTGTCTCCGACCCGGCGACCGAGCAGAAACTTCTGAAATCTTATCTGCGACGGTGGAAACTCTACCAGCGGAGCTTGCCCTCTGCGGCGATACGCTCCAAAGTCGCGGCATAACAATATCCGCGGATATATAAATGGCATACGGGCAATTCGAACAGTTTATCCGGAACATGAGCCGGGTTATGGCGCAGGTAAATACCAAGCTGCAGCGTGACCTGACCATGCGCAGTCGCGTGGCGCGACGGTTTTCACAGACCGAGGTCGCCGAGTTTCTGGGCGTGGACACCACGTACCTCGGGCGCATCGCAAAGGATGAGCCGCATTATCCTGAGGGCGAGCGCACCGGCCGGGAACGCAGCTTTAACCCGTCGGAGATCCTGACCATCCGCGCGATCCTTGCCAGCCGCCCCGGCGCCCGGCGCGATCACCTGTACTGGCGGCAGAAGGGGGATCCGCTGAAGGTCATCACTTTCGGCGCACAGAAAGGTGGCACCGGGAAGTCCCTGACAGCCGCGCATTTCGCACAGTACCTGTCG
>JBFFQZ010000123.1:0-8060 GCA_041573235.1 Sulfitobacter sp.
CAGAGTATGAGTGACAAGATCTGGAAACGAAACGAAATCGAAAGCCCCTGCATCAAGATATGCGTGGTGCATCCCGAAAGCCGTCTGTGCACCGGCTGTCTGCGGTCGATCGACGAAATCGGTGCATGGTCTAAAATGACGCCAGAGGCGCGGCAGGCCGTGATGACGGAACTGCCCTCACGGGCCGAATTATTTTCGAAACGGCGCGGCGGTCGCGCCGCGCGCTTGGCGCGCGGGCTTTAACGCTGGCCCATGGCCGGGGCGCCAACCACCGCCAGTACAAAATCCGGGCGCATCCGGCAGGACAGCCCCGCGACAATCGGCGCGCAGGGACCGTTGGCCGCCACCAGACCATCGCCCCGCGCGAAAGCGTTGCTGGGCGTATTGAGCACCGGATAGGCCCGCTCTTTGTGCGGCTGGGCGTTGAAATAGGCCAACCGCCCATAAGGTCCTGTCATTACACGTGTCATTGGCTGCCTCTACGTCCTTCAAGACCCCTCTGTCGGGGGCGTTATCGGATTTTGAATAAAAGGCCGATAAGGCAACAATGGGGCAAACGAGAGTTCATTGTGTGAATCAGGGAAACGACGACTGGATCTGCGCCAGACGCAACAGCCCCGCGCCGCACAGCGTGGCGATGACCGCGATGATCTTGGCCCGATCCATGCGTTCCTTGAAAACCACCGCGCCGATCAGCACGGCAAAGATGATGCTGGTCTCACGCAGGGCCGTAACAAGGGCGATAGGTGCCTGGGTAAAGGCCCAGATCACAATGGCATAGGCAGCAAAGGATGCCGTGCCGCCGATAAAAAACACCCGCCACCCCCTGGTGAAGGTAACCGTCAGCACCCCTGCATGCCGCACGCGCAGATACAGTGCGAACAGCACCGCGTTGCCCGATCCGAGCCACGCATAAAACCCCACCGGGCTGCCCGAGATCCGCGCGCCCGCCCCGTCGATCAGCGAATAGGACGCGATGAAGCAGCCCGTCATCAGCGACAGGCGTACCGCCTCGCCGTTGCGATTGCCGTCGGTGCCGCGCAAGAGCGCCATACTCATCAGCCCCAGCGCGATGAGCAACACCGCAAGCATCTCGGGCGGCGCAAGCCGTTCGCCCAGCACCACCAGCGAGACGCCCGTGACGATCAACGGCGCGACGCCGCGCGCAATCGGGTAGACTTGGCTGAGGTCGCCCTTGGAATAGGCCCCGAGCAGGAACACCTGATAGCCCAGATGCGCCAGCATGCCCGCGACCAGCCACGGCCAGCTTTCCACGGCGGGCGCAGGCACGATCAGCAGCGCCAGCGCGGCGGGTGGCACATGGCCCAGCATCACCGCCGCCATCGTCACCCGTTTGTCGAGGCCCCCCTTGACCATCGCGTTCCACGCCGCGTGCAGGAAGGCCGCCAGAAGTACCAGCGCAAAGACGGTGCTGGTCATGGTGCCACCAGCCATTCGGCGGATCCGCCCGCGCATTCGGGACGAAAGAAGGCAATCATCCGCCCCTCGCCCGTGTCGTCGGTAACGGCCGGGTCCCAGGGTGCCGTGCCATGTAGCGCAAAGCGGTGGATCAGCGCCGTCTCGCCCACCCGCAGGTACAGCGGCACCTGGCGGCACGTCTCGAACACTTCGCGCCGGGCCGCCTGATAGGCCTCGGTGACATCGACCGCCGCGGGATCGGCAGTACCGATCGCCTGCACAAGTGCGGCCTGCATGATCCGGTGGCTGCCTTGCCAAACCATCGTCGGGGACGCGCGGACCTCATTGAGCGGAACGGCCAGAATGTAGGCGTGATATTCGCGCGCAAACCGGCGCCGCTGCGGTCCCAGCGGCAAAAGCCCGTCCACATGCGCCGCGCCGCGCCTCACGCGGTAGCGGTGCTGCGCTTCGCTGTCAGCCGGACCGCGACGGGGATATCCGGGATAAACGACAGACACCTGGGCGCGGTGCAGCGGCAGATCGGCCACCTCGCCGCGCCATGCACCGGGCAACGGGGTGCCGCCAATGCTGCCATCGGCCGCATTGGGCAACACATCGAGACCGATGAACCAGGTGTCGCCGTGGCGCATGTTCCGGGATCTGGTATCGGTGTCCTGCACGATGACCTTCATCAGGTCGGTGGCCTCCGCGGCCCAGGCTGCGACGCCCGGATCGTAATCGAAGACCGCAAAACCGTCGCGCGCGTTCACCCCATCAGCGCCTTGCGCAGCATGTTGAGCGCCACAAGAACAAGAAACACCGCAAAAACCCGCTTCAACGGCTTCGGATCCATCGCATGGGCAAGCCGCGCACCGATCGGCGCGGTGATCAGCGTCATCGCGATCACCAGCACGAATGCCACGAGGTTGACCGCCCCGATGGTCAGCGGCGGCCGCTGCGCGGCGTCGATCTCAACAAACAGGAATCCGATCACCGATGGCACGGCGATCAGCACGCCAAAGCCCGCGGCGGTGGCCACGGCACGGTGAATCGAGGTGTTGTACAGGCTCATCAACGGGACGCCAAAGCTGCCGCCGCCAATCCCCATCAGCACCGACAGGAACCCCACGCTGGGCGAGAGCGCCGCGCGGGTTGCACCTTTGGGCATCGCCTGGCCCAGCCGCCACTCGGCGCGGCCGAACCCCATGTACAACCCGACCACCAGCGCCAATACGCCGAATATCGCCTGCAACGTGGACGACCGCAGCCCGGATACCACCAGCATGCCAACCACCGCACCGATCACGATGCCCGGTGCCCAGCCACGCAGGATGTCCCAATCGACCGCGCCCTTCTTGTTGTGTGACAGCACCGACCGGATCGAGGTCACGATGATCGTCGCGAGCGAGGTCGCCAGACACATCTGCATCAGTTGGTCGCCGCCGTACCCGAGGGTCTGAAAGGCATAAAAGAAGGCCGGCACGAGGACGATTCCACCGCCTACTCCCAAAAGCCCCGCGAGGACGCCGGCGAACGCGCCAATGACCAGCAGCAGGGCCGCCATTTGAATGAGCAACATTGTTTCGGGCATCGGGGCATACTCCAGCGGCAAAAAATTCTGCCCTGTGCTACACCGCGCGCGCCCGGTGTACCAGTGCCGTTTGTTCCATCGTCCGCTCAAGCGCCTCAAGCACCAGCGCGGTTCCCGCGCCCTCCCTGTGCGCGCCCTCTGACAGCACCCGCCGCCAGATCCGCGCGCCGGGTCGCCCGGCGAACAGCCCAAGCATGTGCCGCGTGATCTGTCCCAACTTGCCGCCCGCCTCGAGATGCGCCGCGATATAGGGCAGCATGTCGTGAACGACCTGTTCCGGCGTGGTATCGTGGCCCATGCTGAAAATCCGCCGGTCGGCCTGACACAGGATGTCGGCGGGCTGATGATAGGCCGCCCGACCGATCATGACCCCGTCAAGCCCGGCCTCCAGCGCCCGCTCAGCGCCGTCGAGTGTCGTGATCCCGCCGTTCAAGGAGATATGCAGGTTCGGAAAAAGCCCCTTCATGCGGTGTACAAGATCATAGTCCAGCGGCGGGATGTCACGGTTTTCCTTGGGGCTCAGCCCGTCCAGCCACGCTTTGCGGGCATGGACCGTGACCCGCTCGACGCCGACGGCGACAATGCGGCTGAGAAACTCGGGCAGGACTGTTTCAGGGTCCTGATCATCCACGCCAATGCGGCATTTGACGGTCACCTCCACATCGACCGCCCGGCGCATGGCCGCGACACAGCGCGCTACCAAGGCCGGATCCTTCATCAGCACCGCGCCGAATGCACCCGATTGCACCCTGTCCGAAGGGCACCCGACGTTCAGGTTGATCTCGTCATACCCCGCCTCGGCCCCCAGGCGCGCCGCCTCGGCCAGTTCGGCCGGATCAGAGCCACCCAGTTGCAACGCCACCGGATGCTCCGCAGCACTATGATCCAACAAATACAGCGCGCGCCCCCGCACCAGCGCGGGCGCCGTGACCATTTCGGTATAAAGCAACGCGTGACGGCTCATCAGCCGGTGCAGATACCGGCAGTGACGGTCGGTCCAATCCATCATCGGGGCGATGGAGAGTCTAGCGTGTTGAGTTATTTGCATTTTTACCGTATCTTCAAACTGTTATAGGGAAAATTTTCCACCCAGGAATACGCTCCGACCTGCCCCTTTTCCACGACCCATCGCACACCATACCGCCACCATAAGCAAGCTTCCCTCCGGTGGATACCGGGTCCAGATCAGACGCAAGGGCCGCTACGCCAGCGAGACCTTTCATCAACCTGACACCGCCCGCCTTGCGGCGTTTGGCGATCTCGTCGACCTGCATATAGACGAAATGTGCGCGGTTGGGAAACCACCTCGCAGACGTAAGGCCGCGACCATGGTCACTTTGGAAAACGACCTCGGCTGACCTTCTCCACCTATGCCCGCAACAATAGCTGCGATTTGGTGGGAAGGCCGTTCATCCCATTAGCTCAGTTCAGCATAAGAGGCGTTGTCAGTGCACCGGGAGCACGCCATGCCAGCCCGCCGTTTCGGGCGTGTCCGATAGTATGAAAAGCCGCTGCTCGGCCATGGGGGCATGGCGGTCCATCAGACCGCCACAGCATGCCGCGCGGTATTCGCAACAAGATTGGAATCAAAGACCGCCGCAACCACCCGCACGACCGGCGCACCCTCCTTCGTCATGGAGATCCGTCCAGCACGGCGCGTGATCAGACCATCCGCCTCCAGGATGGCAAGCTCAGGTTCATGCAGGTTGTACCAATCCTTCGACGCACCGACATGCTGGGCTGCCTGATCGAGATCGACCTCGCCGTTGCACATCAGCCTCTCGATCACATGGCCCCGAAGAAGATCATCCTTGCTCAAGGCAAAACCTTTGGCGATTGGCAGGATACCGTCGCCGATGGCCCGCGCCCAAGCCCCTGTTTCCGACAGGTTCTGCACATATCCTGAAGGGGTGCGTCCGATGGATGTAGATCCGACCCCGAGCATGGTTTCGGCACGATCCGTTGTATAGCCTTGGAAATTGCGCCGCAGGGTGCCTGCCTCGGCGGCTTTCGCCATGGTGTCGGTCGGAAGCGCGAAGTGATCCAGTCCGATAGCGACATACCCCGCCTCGATCAGCGCGCCTGCGGCCGATTGTGATTGCAAAAGCCGCTCTTCCCCCCTCGGCAGGGCAGCTTCATCAATAAGTCGTTGTTTCTTGGCCATCCAAGGCACATGCGCATAACCGAAAAGTGCAATCCGGTCCGGTCGCATCTCGACGCAGAGGCGAATCGTCTCCAGCAGCGTCTCGACGGCCTGGTGCGGCAGCCCGTAGATCAGATCAAAGTTGATGCCCGCCACCCCTGCCCTGCGCAATTCATCGACGGCATGGCGCACCATATCGGGCGGCTGGACGCGGTTGATGGCTTTCTGCACCTTCGGATCAAACTCCTGCACGCCGAAACTGGCGCGGGTAAAGCCCAACTGTCCGATCCGCTGGATCATTTCATCCGTTAGAGTTCGCGGATCACTTTCGATGGCGAGTTCGGCGTCAGCGGTGATGTCGAAATTGGCCCGAACGGCCTGCATCGCACGCTCCAGATCATCAGGCGTCAGCGCCGTCGGTGTCCCCCCGCCCCAATGCAGATGAGAGATGGCCATGCGGTCCGGCAGATGCCCGGCCAAAAGACGGATTTCCTGGTTAAGCGTTCGGGCATATTGCGCGACAGGTGCATCTTTCTTGGCCAGCTTCATGTTGCATCCACAATACCAGCAAAGCTCGCGGCAATAGGGAACATGCAAATAAAGAGAAACGGGCACCTTGGGTGGGAGCGCCAAAAGCCAGTCCGCATATTCCTTGGACCCAACCGCCGGTGAGAAATGGGGGGCGGTCGGATAGCTTGTGTAGCGCGGCACATTGCGGCTCATGTAGGTTTTCAGTGTGTCAGTCATTCAAGCCCCGATCTGCTTTGTCGGCGTACCGGCAAAAGGCTTGGGAAAATGCGTGTCATGATTGATCGCCATCTTCCGTCGCCCGTTCCAAAATTGGGAACTCTAAAAAAGCCCCGTTCCCGCGCAGTTTCGTCAACAAATCTTGAACGGTCTTTGATCCAGATCACAGATGCCGCTTGAGACGCTTCAGGCGACATCCCGTTTCTTGTCTAACGCAGCTTGCAGCCAACTGATCAAAACCTTTCCCGAAGGCGCAAGCTCTGTTGCGCCCGGGCCTACGAATTCTCGAAACGCGTCCAGATTCAAAGCATTAACCCCGACAAGAACCGGAATGTCCCGCGAAATGGCCTCGGCAATGACCGACCGGAACCCCCGACCATCGGCCTCATGTTTTCCGAACTTGTTTACGATCAGAAGTTCGGGAGCGGTTTCGAGCTGCATTTCGACCATTCCAACAGCGGTTTCCAATACCGCAGGATCCAACCTGCATCCTTTTGCTTCTGCTCCAAGATCCTGCGAGATCCGCAGCACAGGCCCGTCCGGGAGCACCTTGACATCCATGTCACAGGTCTGGTTGCCACAATCCGTGTTGATCTGAACCGTGCCACATGTCCGGTAGCCCGCAGACGCGAGATCTTGTGCAAGAGTGAACAGCAATTGATCTGTATCACCGCGTCCGGGTGCCATCGTATATGCAATTTTCATAGATCTTCTTCCTTCAACAATCAGAAAAGGGCTGGAACTCCACCAGCGCACCTTCCGGCAGGTTTTCAACTTCAGACGGAATCAGAATAACGCCATCCGCCATGGGAAGGCGTGCCACGCGACCGGAGTGGGTTGCATCATCAAAGTGAACAAACTCTCGGCCCATGCCGTCGAACCCTGATAGCTCCGCCAACCGCAATTCGCATCGTCCTAACTTGTGACGCAATGGGCGTGACAGGGCCACGTGCCTGCGGACGCAGTGCGGTGCCGTATTCCCGGAAAGGCACCGCGAAAGCACGGTCCCAAACATCTGCCAAGCCATCAATGCCGCGAGCGGATTTCCAGGCAAACCGAGCCAATGCACATCTCCCAGTTTCCCGTAGGAAACCGGCTTTCCGGGTTTCATCGCAACACCACTGAACACAATGCGCAGGCCAAGACCGGTCAACGCAGGTTTTACATGGTCCTCCTCGCCCACGGATATGCCGCCGGTGCTGACAATAAGATCGACGCCCTCGGCAAGCTCGCCAATCTGGCGTTGCAAATCGGCGCGGTTGTCCTTGCCGGTTTCGATGCGGACAAGTTCAATTCCGGCGGTCTCAATTGCGGCTCTCAACATCGGCGTATTCACATCCCAGATGCCCGAGGTTTTTCGGTCACATCCAGTCGGGCTCACTTCGTCGCCAGTGACAAGAAGCGCAACACGAATCCGGCGCCGGACCCGAACCCCCGCTGATCCAGCAGCGGCACAGGCTGCAATATCCCGTGCCGTCAGATGGCGGCCAGCAGGAACGACAACGTCGCCTGCTACCATGTCCTCGCCCGTCAGCCGGACATGGGCGCAGGATCTGACCTTGCGCGAAACGATTATTGCGCCGTCGGTGAGCTGAACGTCTTCCTGCATCACGACGGCATCCGCCCCGTGCGGCATTGGTGCGCCCGTGAATATCTGCGCCGCGTCGCCAATGCGGATCGATCCGGGGTCTCCCTGCCCGGCTGCAATCCGGTTGGTCAGCGGAAAGCTCCATGGGCCATCCCCCGTCAGACTGGCTGAATTGATCGCATAGCCATCCATCGCGGCATTGTCGAACGGTGGTGCAGCCGAGATCGCACAAACAGGTTCAGCAAGAATTCGCCCTCGTGCCGCAGCAAGCGTGACCTTTTCTGTCTCTGTGACCTCACTGACATTCCAAACCATGCCTGCAATGGCCTCATCGATCGTGATCAAGCCGCGCAGATGGTCAGCGGCATCACATCCGCACGCCTGCTCATCGATCCTCGTCAGAACTGTCATTGCGCAGCCTCCTGTTGGAAATGTCCTGGCCCGACTGTGCAATCAAGGTCGCGTAAACGGCCGTCCCTCAGCCCGTAGATCAGCCCATGGATGCGAACACTGGCGCCTTCTCTCCACGCGCGCTGAATGATTGGGGTCTCGGCGACACGGCGCACACCTTC
>JBFFQZ010000124.1:0-7957 GCA_041573235.1 Sulfitobacter sp.
AAACCCGAGGCCAAAGAATACATCCGCGTCCGTCGGCCCGAAGATATGCGGCACGTTGGCATTGTCGCGCACGATCTCGACCGGGTTGGCGAGGTTGGGAACCTCGACCGTGGCGGTATAGTCGGGCAGCGAGCGCGAAGCGAGCCAGTACACAAGGCCCACCACCACTACGCTGAGCACGATAAGGGCAGCTGTCAGACGGACGAGCCAGCGGAAGACCAGAGCCATTGAAACCTCATTGGGGCGATGCCCGGGAGTTGACCAACGATTGACCGGACCGGTCAGGGTGTTAGGTATTACCGCAGCAATAGCGCAACATCAAAGCGAGGAAAAGCATATGGCAAAGCTGGCGTTCTTGGGTCTGGGTGTCATGGGGGCGCCGATGGCGGGTCATTTGCAGAAAGCGGGGCATGAGGTGACGGTCTACAACCGCACTGCGTCCAAGGCCGAAGCATGGGCCAAGCAATACGGCGGGGCGCATGCGGCCACGCCGCGCGGGGCGGCGGAGGGGGCCGATTTCGTGATGGCCTGCGTCGGCAATGACGACGATCTGCGCACGGTGTGCCTGGGCGACGAAGGGGCATTCGCGGGGATGGCGCCGGGGGCGGTTTTCGTGGACCACACGACGGTTTCGGCAAAGGTCACGCGGGAGCTCTATTCCGAGGCGGCGGCCAGCAGGATCAGCTTTGTCGATGCGCCGATTTCGGGCGGTCAGGCCGGGGCGGAGAACGGGCAGTTGTCGATCATGTGTGGCGCGGATGCGGAAGCCTTCGAGCGCGCGTTGCCGGTGATGGAGGTCTACTCAAAGATCTGCCGCCGCATCGGTGACAGCGGCGCGGGCCAGATGACCAAGATGTGCAACCAGATCGCGATTGCAGGGGTGGTGCAGGGGCTGTCCGAGGCGCTGCATTTCGCCGAAAAGGCGGGGCTTGACGGGCGCGCGGTGGTCGAGGTGATCAGCCAGGGCGCGGCCGGCAGCTGGCAGATGGCCAACCGCTATGAAACGATGCTGGACGATGACTTTGAGCATGGCTTTGCCGTCGACTGGATGCGCAAGGATCTGGGCATCTGCCTGGACACCGCCGATGAGACGGGAGCGAGCCTGCCCGTCACTGCGCTGGTCGATCAATTCTACAAGGATGTTCAAAAGCTGGGTGGCGGACGCTGGGACACATCGAGCCTGATCCAGCGGCTTCGCAAGATGGGATAACGGTTACCCGTGGGTAACCGTTAATGGCTGGTTAACTCAGCGAAAACAGTATTTTGCGGCGCGACGTTAAGGTCGCGCCGTTGCTTTATGGAATGATCCGCGTGTATTTGCTGCCTTCAAGCGTCGCGCCAAGGCGCAGGCCCGCGCGGCCAAACACGACCGCCAGCACCGGCGCGAGCGCGGTCGTGGTGTCCGCGTTGACGCTGTCTCCCCGGTCGGAGATCACGTATTCGATGTTCGCGCCCGCGGCCCAGCCCTGTGAGCGGCGGAAATTTACGAGCGCATCCTCGGTCATGAAGAACAGGACGTGGGCGTATTGCTGGGCGCCGATCTGCAGACCGCCAGAGGCCTTTGTGACCGAATAGTAATCGACGGTGATGTCGTTCACCCGCAATGCGCCGCGCCCGTAGGCACCGCCGAGGCCGAGGCCCGCTTCGGTGACCAGCGGCATGACCAGCATGCCGTTGGATTTCTCGGCAAGGGTGCGGGTGTTGGGATAAGTGTTGTACATCTCGAGCAGGGTCGCATCGACGCGCGCGTCGATCGTGCCGCCCCCGGTCGAGCCGATGCCGTTGCCGCATGCCGCCAGCGCGCCACCGGATGCCAGAGCGCCAAGCGCGAATGCGCGGCGCGAGAGAATTTGATGTTTCATCGGATCTGCCTGTTTGATTGCATTGCTCTGGGTGCCGATATGGTTCGGCTTGAGCGACATCATAGACGAAAACCCGCGCTTTGTCAGTCCCAATGCGCCGGTTGGCAGCATTTTGCCGCCCCGATGAGCCGCTTGCCTACCGGTCGCGCATCAGACGGGCGGCGGCGGGGGCGAAATAGGTCAGGATGCCGTCGCAGCCGGCGCGTTTGAATGCCATGAGGCTTTCCATCATCACGCGCTCTTCGTCGATCATGCCCTGCGCGCTGGCGGCCTTGATCATGCTGTATTCACCGGACACCTGATAGGCGAAGGTGGGCGCGCCGAACGCGTCCTTGACCCGGCGGCAGATGTCCAGATAGGGCAGGCCGGGTTTCACCATGACCATATCGGCCCCTTCGGACAGATCCCGCGCCACGAGGCGCAGCGCTTCGTCGCTGTTGGCCGGGTCCATCTGATAGGTTTTCTTGTCGCCCGTCAGCGCGCCCGACGCGCCGACCGCATCGCGGAAAGGGCCATAGAAGGCCGAGGCGTACTTCGCAGCATAGCTGAGGATCATCACGTTGTGGTGGCCCGCGTCTTCGAGGGTGGCGCGGATGGCGGCGATGCGGCCGTCCATCATGTCCGAGGGGCCGATGATGTCAGCGCCCGCGCGCGCCTGTTCCAGCGCCATCTTCGCCAGCGCCGGGACGGTGGTGTCATTGACGATCTCGCCGTCCACCACAAAGCCGTCGTGGCCGTTGATGTTATAGGTGTCGAGCGCGACGTCGGTCATGATCACCAGATCCGGCAGCGCTGCCTTGATCGCGCGGATGGCACGGTTGACGTGGTTTTCGGGATCCCATGCGCCCGCACATTCTTCGGTGCGCTCTTCCAGTCCGGTGTAGGGAAACAGGCACAGCGCACCGATGCCCAGATCGTGAGCCTCCTGTGCGGCCTCGACGATGCGGTCGACCGAGCGGCGCATCACGCCGGGCATGGAGGGTATTTCCTCGACGATGTCGGTGCCGCCGCGCACGAAAACCGGCCAGATCAGGTCCGCCGCGCAGAGCGCGTTTTCGCGTACCAGCCCGCGGATCCCTTCGTTCTTGCGCACCCGGCGCAGGCGGGTTGCGGGAAAGGGGGCTTGGATCGGTTGCATGCAAATGTCCTCTGGCTGTGTCGGCTCAAAGTTGACATGTATTATTGCGGCCCTCAAGGGTGGGAATCGCCCACGAGGACCGTTATTACTTTTGAAACGATAACAAGAGCATCGCCTTGGACTGGTACGATACCCTTTTCGAACTTATCGACATGCGTTCGTTCTCGAACCTGTGGTTCTGGATCGTTCTCGCGGTGCTCTGGTCCACGACTAGCCATTATGGGCTCGGCGTGCCGTTCGACATGGTGCTGCGCGCCAGACGGCATGGCGGCCAGTACGAGGAAGACCTCGAAGACCTGGTACGCATCAACACGAACCGGCTTTTGTTCATCGGGCGGGTTTCCGGGTTGTGGATCCTGGGCTTTGCCAGCTTTTCCCTGACGACACTGACGCTTTTGGGGTTCGTGTACGGCAATGAATTCGCGCAGGCGCTGATCTTGTTGGGGTTTCCGCTGTCGCTGGTCGGACTGCTGAGCCTGTCGACGGCGAAGTTGATCCGGCGGGAAAACGCGCGGGGCGAAAAACTGTGCCGCCGCCTGACGCGTCACCGGCTCTACACGCAGATCATCGGCATGATCTCGATCTTCGTGACCGCGCTTTGGGGGATGTATCAGAACCTCAACGTCGGACCGTTTGCCGGTTGACACCCTGGACGGTTGGCCCACATGAGGCGAAGTATGACTGAGCCCACGCACATCACCCTGTCCGGCGCCCCTGAGGGGTTCGATGCGAAGCTGCTGGTGCAGGAGCTTGAGCGGACGGGTGCGCTGGTTCATGTGGCGCGCGACGACAAGCGGATGGCGGCGATGCGCGACGCGCTGAGGTTCTTCGCGCCCGATCTGCCGGTGATGGTGTTCCCGGGCTGGGATTGTCTGCCCTATGACCGGATGTCGCCCAACGCCAATATTTCCGCGCAGCGCATGGCGACGCTGGCCGCATTGGTGCATGGCATGCCCAGGAAATTCGTCCTGCTGACCACGCTGAGTGCCGCGACCCAGTTCCTGCCCGCGCGCGGGCTTTTGCGTGATGCGGCGTTCGCGGCGCGGGTGGGCGACCGGATCGACGAAAAGGGGTTGCGGGAATTCCTGGTGCGCATGGGTTTTGTGCAAAGCCCCACGGTGATGGAGCCGGGCGACTATGCGGTGCGCGGCGGCATCATCGACATCTACCCGCCCGGTGATCTGGGGCCGGTGCGGCTGGATCTGTTCGGGGATGTCCTCGATGGTGCGCGGCGGTTTGACCCGGCCACCCAGCGGACCACCGAAAAGCTCGAGGTGATCGAGCTGGCGCCGGTGTCCGAAGTGATTCTCGACGAGGCGGCGATCACCCGGTTCCGGCAGAACTATCGCATCGAATTTGGTGCGGCGGGCACCGATGATCCGCTTTATGAGGCCGTGAGCGCGGGGCGCAAGCATCAGGGGGCGGAGCATTGGCTGCCGTTCTTCTATGACCGGCTGGAGACGCTGTTCGACTATCTGCCCGGCGCTTCGATCAGTCTCGACGATCAGGTCACGCCCGCGCGGCTGGCGCGCTGGGACACGGTTGCCGACCAATACGAGACACGGCGCCTTGCGATGGCGAACCGGTCGAAGATGGACAGCGTCTATAAACCGGCGCCTGCGGGCGCTCTGTATCTCGACGATGCGGCCTGGAATGCGGCGGTTTCCGGACGCCGGGTGGTGCAATTAGCGCCGCTGCCCCTGCCGACGGGCCCCGGCGTGGTGGATGCGCAGGGGCGCATCGGGCGCAACTTTTCCCCTGAGCGGCAGCAGGAATCCATCAGCCTTTTCGGGGCCTTGGCGGATCATGTGCGGGCAAAGCTCGAAGACGGGCCGGTGTTGATCGCCAGCTACTCCGAGGGCGCGCGTGAGCGGCTGACCGGGTTGATCGAGGACGAGGGCCTGGCCGAGGCGATCCCGGTGCCGGATGCCACGCGGATCGGCAAACGGGGGCTGCACCTGGCGGTCTGGGCGCTTGAGCACGGCTTTGAGGGGCCGCATGGCGATGGGCGGATCACCGTAATCTCGGAGCAGGATGTGCTGGGCGACCGGCTGATCCGGCGACCCAAACGCAAGCGCCGGGCCGAGAATTTCCTGTCCGAGGTGCAAAGCCTCACACCCGGCGACCTTGTGGTGCATGTGGACCACGGCATCGGGCGCTACCTGGGGATGGAGGTCGTCACCGCGCTGGGGGCGGCGCATGAATGTCTTGTGTTGGAATACGCCGAGGCGGCGAAGCTGTATCTGCCGGTAGAAAACATCGAGCTGCTCAGCAAATACGGCCACGAGGAAGGGCTGCTGGACAAGCTGGGCGGCGGCGCGTGGCAGTCCAAGAAGGCCAAGCTGAAGGAGCGCATCCGCGAGATGGCGGACAAGCTGATCCGGATCGCGGCCGAACGCGCGCTGCGCCGCGCGCCGGTGCTGGAGCCGCCGCCGGGCATGTGGGATGCCTTTTCCGCGCGGTTCCCGTACCAGGAGACGGACGACCAGCTGCGCGCCATCGGCGACGTGATCGACGATTTGACCAGCGGCAACCCGATGGACAGGTTGGTGTGCGGGGATGTCGGCTTTGGCAAGACAGAGGTGGCGATGCGCGCGGCCTTTGTTGCGGCGATGTCGGGCGTGCAGGTGGCGGTGATCGCCCCGACGACCCTGCTGGCGCGCCAGCATTTCAAGAGTTTTTCCGAGAGGTTCCGCGGCTTTCCCATAAATGTCAGGCAATTGAGCCGCTTTGTCAGCGCCAAGGATGCGGCCCTGACGCGCGAGGGGCTGACCGACGGGACGGTCGATATCGTGATCGGAACCCACGCGCTGCTGGCGAAATCCATCCGGTTCAAGAATCTTGGCCTTCTGGTCATCGACGAAGAGCAGCATTTCGGTGTCGGCCACAAGGAGCGGCTGAAGGCGATGCGCACGGACATCCACGTGCTGACCCTGACCGCGACGCCGATCCCGCGGACCTTGCAGCTGAGCCTGACGGGGGTGCGCGATCTGAGCGTGATCGGCACGCCGCCGGTCGACCGGTTGTCGATCCGCACTTACGTGAGCGAATTCGACGCCGTGACACTGCGCGAGGCGCTGCTGCGCGAGCATTACCGCGGCGGACAGTCATTCTATGTCGTGCCGCGCATCAGCGACCTGCCCGAGATCGAGGCCTTTCTGAAGGACCAGCTGCCGGAGCTGTCCTATGTCGTGGCGCACGGGCAGATGGCCGCGGGCGAGCTGGACGACCGCATGAACGCCTTTTACGATGGCAAATATGACATCCTTCTGGCCACGACCATCGTCGAGTCGGGGCTGGATATTCCGACCGCGAACACGATGATCATCCACCGCGCGGATATGTTCGGGCTGGCGCAGCTCTATCAGATCCGTGGGCGGGTCGGGCGGTCGAAAACCCGCGCCTATGCGTATCTGACGACCAAGCCCCGCGCGCGGTTGACGCCGCTGGCGGAAAAGCGGCTGCGCGTGCTGGGATCGCTCGACACGCTGGGGGCGGGCTTTACGCTGGCCAGCCAGGATCTGGACATTCGCGGTGCGGGCAACCTGCTGGGCGAAGAGCAGTCGGGACAGATGCGCGACGTGGGGTTCGAACTGTATCAGTCGATGCTGGAGGAGGCGATCGCGAAGATCCGCTCGGGTGAGCTGGAGGGGGTGATCGACGACGACGGACAATGGGCGCCGCAGATCAACCTTGGCGTGCCGGTGCTGATCCCCGAGGATTACGTGCCCGACCTGGATGTGCGCCTGGGTCTGTACCGGCGCCTGTCCGAGCTGACGCGCAAGGTCGAGCTGGAGGGCTTTGCCGCCGAGCTGATCGACCGTTTCGGCAAGCTGCCGCGTGAGGTCAACACGTTGATGCTGGTGGTGCGGATCAAGGCGATGTGCAAACGCGCGGGCATTGCCAAGCTCGACGGCGGGCCGCGCGGGGCTACGATCCAGTTCCATAACGACAAATTCGCCTCGCCAGAGGGGCTGGTGGAATTCATCCAGGATCAGCGCGGGCTGGCCAAGGTGAAGGACAACAAGATCGTCGTGCGCCGGGATTGGAAATCGGACACCGACAAGATCAAGGGTGCCTTCGCGTTGGCGCGCGATCTGGCCGAACATGTGGTGGCCAAGGAGAAGGCCGTGAAAAAGGCGAAGGCCTGAGCCGGATCAGGCCACTGCCATCCGTCGCTCGGCGCGCGACAACATCATCATTCCGCAAAAGCCCAGGACCGCCAGCGCTAAGGCGGCAAGAAAAAGCAGGCGTTCGTCTCCGCCCAGCACGGTGCCCAGAAGCGCCGAAATCAGGGCCGATCCAACCGTTGCGATGGCGCCGGTCACGCTTGCAGCCATGCCGGCGATATGGCCCATCGGCTCCATCGCGAGCGCGTTGAGGTTGCCGATGGTCAATCCCGCCTGTGCGAACATGCAGGTCTGCCAGATCACGAAGAAGATGAAACCGTTTTTGCCACCGCCAAGATCGCCGACCACATAGACGAAGGAGATCGCGATCTGAATTGCCAGCGCCATCGTGATGAGACGCTGCATACCAAAGCGCACGACAAGAAGCGCGTTCAGCAGGCTGGCGGAGCCGGCAATCAGCGCGACCACGAAAAACCAGTAGGGAAAGTCGGCGGCACGGCCATAAATCTGGTCAAAGATCGGCTGCACCAGCATCAGCGTCAGGAACATCATCGTCATGATCAGCGTCTGAACCACGATGGCCAGCCGCACCACGGGATGGCCCAGCATTTCGCCGACCGCCGCGACCATCAGGAACATCTTCATCGGGCGACGGTTTTCCGGCGCCAGCGTTTCGGGAAGCCGCAGCAGCATCCACAGGGTAAAGATCGCGGCGAAGGCCACGAAGGACAGCAAGATCCCCCGCCAGCCGACAAATGCGATGATGAACGTCCCCAAAAGCGGGGCCACGGCGGGAAACAGGGTGAAGATCATCATCACGATCGACA
>JBFFQZ010000125.1:0-7867 GCA_041573235.1 Sulfitobacter sp.
AAAAAAGGCCCTGAATTGACCATTTGGTAAGGAATTCCAGACTTCCCTTGGCGGACTTTTGCGCGCAAGTTCGCCCCAGTCAGACTGTCAAAGCTAAGCTGGTCTGGCGTACGGTCCGGAAAACTTTGCGATTTCAAGGCGCTGTCGGGCCGCCGGCGACAGTAGGTCACAATTTCTGACCTGCTGGCCGGAGCTTAATTTACGCTCATCTTCCTTTGAAAGTTTATTTTTCGACCCGGGTGGTGAAATTCCGACCCGAACGATCAAGACGGGCGTATAAACGAAAAATAAGGCGGGGTCAGACCCCGCCTTTCGGATGTTTCAATGAAAACCGGAGCTTGCCCCAGGCAGGCTCAGCCCTGTGCGGCCTTGGCCACCTCGGCTGCGAAGTCTTCCTTGATGACTTCGATGCCTTCGCCGACTTCCAGACGCACGAAACCGGTGATTGTTGCACCCGCCTCTTTTGCGGCATCGCCGACAGTCACGTCAGGGTTGATCACGAACTGCTGGTTCAGAAGCGTCACTTCAGACATGTACTTCTTCATACGGCCAACGATCATCTTCTCGATCACGGCGTCGGGCTTGCCGGATTCTTTGGCAATGTCGATCTGGACCTGCTTTTCCTTTTCGACGACGGCCGGATCAAGGTCGTCTTCGGACAGCGACGCGGGGTTCACGGCGGCGATATGCATCGCAACCTGCTTGCCAAAGGCGTCGTCGCCACCGGTCATTGCAACCAGAACGCCGATCTTGCCCATGCCGGGTGCTGCGGCGTTGTGGACGTAGGACACAACCGTGTCCCCTTCGATCGCGGACATGCGGCGAACCGACATGTTTTCGCCGATCACGGCCACGGCATCTGTCACGGTCTGTTCGACGGACTTGCCGCCCATGTCAGCCGCTTTCAGCGCGTCGAGGTCAGCCGCGGAAACGGCCACATCGGCAATGCCAGCGACCATTTTCTGGAAGTCCGCGTTCTTGCCTACGAAATCAGTTTCCGAGTTCACCTCGACTGCAACACCGCGACCGCCTTCGACCTTGACGGCGACGAGGCCCTCTGCGGCTGTACGGCCGGATTTCTTGGCGGCCTTCGCCAGACCCTTGGTGCGCAGCCAATCAACAGCCGCCTCCATGTCACCATTGGTTTCGGTCAGTGCCTTCTTGGCGTCCATCATGCCCGCGCCGGTCGAGTCGCGGAGTTCTTTGACCATGGATGCAGTGATTGCCATCGCTCTGGTTCTCCTATCTGTATGAGTGTCAGGGGCAGGTGATCCCTGCCCCATATGTCATGCCTGTAACAGCCAAGGCCGTCGGATCAGGATTTCGCTGCTTCGGCTTCCTGCGGCGCGGCCTCGGCGGCGGGTGCTTCTGCCACGGCTTCTTCGACGGGTGCCTCTTCCATGGCGCCGATGTCGACACCTGCGGCGCCCAGCTGTGCGGACATGCCATCAAGGGCCGCGCGCGATGCCAGATCGCAGTAGAGGCCGATTGCGCGTGCAGCGTCATCGTTACCGGGGATGATATAGTCAATTCCATCGGGCGAGCAGTTGGTGTCGACCACGGCCACGACCGGGATACCCAACTTGTTCGCTTCAGCGATCGCCAGCGCTTCCTTGCGGACGTCGATCACGAACAGCAGGTCGGGACGACCGCCCATTTCGCGGATCCCGCCCAGCGACGCCTGCAGCTTGCCCTGATCGCGCTCCATGCCAAGACGCTCTTTCTTGGTCAGGCCGGCAAAGCCCTGCTCGGACTGCTCGTCGATATGCTTCAGACGGTTGATGGATTTCGACACGGTCTGCCAGTTGGTCAGCGTGCCGCCCAGCCAGCGGTGGTTCATGTAATACTGTGCGCATTTTTCCGCGGCTTCGGCGATGGGCTGTGCGGCCTGACGCTTGGTGCCGACGAACAGGATGCTGCCGCCCTTGGCGACGGTATCGCGGATCACCTGCAGGGCCTGGTCCAGCATCGGAACAGTCTGTGTCAGGTCCATGATGTGAATGCCGTTGCGCGCGCCATAGATGTAGGTACCCATCCGAGGGTTCCAACGCTGCGTCTGGTGGCCAAAGTGTACGCCTGCTTCAAGCAGCTGACGCATGGTGAACTCAGGAAGAGCCATGTCGTTATACCTTTCCGGTTTAGCCTCATCGGGGGCATGACACCGTTGTGGCGCCAACCGGCGGACGATTGAGGATGTCTCCCCCAAAGGCCCAAACCCCGACTGTGGATTTCGATGTTGCGCGGATAGCGCAGCCTGCGCTCATCCGCAAGTGGCAAAAGACAGCTGCAGGCTTGCACAGAGGGTAATTTTCATGGTGTGGTGGTGACGGAAAGAGTGTTGGCGACCAATCTATTGCTTTTGGGCGGTTGGTTTATTTGCGCCGATGGTCTAAATTTTGATCTTATACGACAAAGCGCGGCGCTATGAAGATTGTGGACATCAACGGCGGCCCCCACCGGGATCCGGAACCGGAAAGGTCCGAGACCGAGGAATTGGCCCATTACATGGTGCATGTCTTTGCGCTGCCGGCGCTGCCCATCAAGCAACGTTTTTCCATCCTGCTGAACCGAACCTGCAAGGTGCTGGGGATGGACTATGCCTATATCACGCTACCACAGGAACCTGTCACCGCGGTGCCGTTCTTTTCGGCCCGCATGGTCGTGCGCCCTCCGCGGCCGGGCCATGTCACGCTCAGCCATCTGATCACGCGAACCCGGCGGCCGCTGAACTTCGACACGCCCGATGACAATCCCGAACCGGATTTCATCGATCAGACCGGCTATGCTCCCTACCGTTTCGCAGGCGCACCCATCACGTTTGACGGACGGGTTTTCGGCACGGTGGAATTCGGCGGCGCCAAGGCGGGTGCCGCGCCGATCAGCTCCGAAGAACTGATGCTTGTCCGGGTTCTCTCCGGTCTTGCCGCAGGCTCACTGGTGCTGCTCAGCGACTGACCGTGCCGCGCGATGGGCCTGCCGTACCGCGGTCTCGCTGGCGGCGGCCAGTGCCTTGCGGTTGGTAAAATCGCGCACCCTCAGAGGCGGGCAATAGATCACCTCGACCGATCCCTGGCGGCGGGGAACAAGCGTGGACAGCAAATGCGGCGCGAAATCCATTTCGCCCCACCAGCCGTAGAACCGCCGGTCCTGCCCCGGCGGCGCGTGATAGACGACGGCGACCGGCTGAACGTGGATCTCGTCACGCAGCTCGGGCGCAAAGAACGCCTGGAAAAGGGTGCTCTTGAAAGGCAGGATCCGCAGGCCATCCGTGCTGGTGCCTTCGGGAAAGAACAGCAGCTTGTGACCGCACAGGAGCCGCGCCTGGAACAGCGCTGTCTGCGCCCGCGCCCGCGATGGATTGCGCTCGATGAAGACGGTGCCCGTCGCCCGCGCAAGCCAGCCTATCCCGGGCCAGCCCGCAACTTCGGATTTGGACACGAAGTAGATCCGCTTCGCCGCGTTCAGCGCAAAAATATCAAGCCAACTTGCGTGATTGGCCACCACCGCTCCGCGCTCGGGCATCGGTCGGCCGGAAAATCGGATGTTGATGCCAAGTACGCGAAACGCATTGCGGCACACGAACTGGGTGATGTGCGGCGTAACCGGGCGGTGCAGCCCGTAAAACGGCCGTTCAAGCAGCCGGGTCAGCAGCAGCACGATCAGACCGCCGAACACCAGCACGAACAGCACCAGCGCCCGCAGTGTCACCCAAACCCACGCAAGCCCGCGCAGCTTGGGTCTGTCCGGGTGATTGCCGTCATCCCACGTCTGGCTCATGCTCTGGTTCCGCCGTAGATCCGGGCCTGTCGCGCGTTCATCTGCGCGGTATCCATGATCAGGCAGACATCCGTGGTGTTGAAGGCGCGGTCCACGAAGGCCCCCTCGCCCACGCAGCCGCCCAGACGCAGATAGGCCTTGATGAGACTGGGAACCTTCATCATTGCCGCCCGCCGGTCCAGCGCGTCATGCGCGATCAGGTTCATGTCCTCAAAGGCGCTGTCGTGTGCCCGCACCCGCAGCGCGGGCGGCGCAAGGTGGCGGTGGTGCAGCAGCGAAAGCGGCTCGGCCAGCGAGGCCACATCGGTGCCATGAAAGCTTGCCACGCCGAAAAGGATGTCGATCCGGTGCTCCGCCACATAGTCGGCAAGGCCTCCCCAGAGATGGTGCATCGCGGTACCGCCCCGATAATCCGGATGCAGGCACGACCGGCCAAGCTCCAGCACGTTCCTGCCGCAGGTCTTGAGCGGTGTCAGGTCGTATTCGGCTTCGGAATAGAACCCGCCCGCGGCGGCGGCTCTGCTACCGCGCAACAGGCGGTAGACCCCGATCACCGCACCTTGCGCGCGGTCGGTCAGGATCATGTGGTCGAAGAAAGGGTCGAACCGGTCCCGCTCGAGCCGGGCGTCGTGATCGACAAGCTCGCCACCACCGCCCAGTTCCTGAACGAACACCTCATATCGCAGACGTTGTGCCGCGCGCAGCTCGGCCTCGGTATCGGCAAGCTTGACGGAAAACATGGCCTCGCCCGTACGTGTCATGAAAAAGGTCCCCTCTGGGGCGAACAGATACGCCGCGGTCGGGGCAATGGCAACGCATCGGCTTCGCTGGATTTTGTCCTGACTGGCCGTGCTTTGCGACGAATGTACGGCTGACAATCAAATTCCGCAGATGTTATTGAGAACGTGGTCGGGGAAACGTTTTGTTAACCGGTTTCATGTGAACGTTAACTATCAAATACTGGAAGCAACTCGATACGGGAGCTGTCGATGACAACCTTGCCAAAATCTCGAAAATTCACCGTCAGTTTGCCGCCGATATTGCTTTGAACTTGCCCTATCCCCCATTCCGGTGCGTTGGGATTCCGTACCAGCATTCCGGGTGTCAGGATCGCGTTAAGATCTTCCATTCTCTTTCCTTATCCGCCAGGAGGTAAACACCATGGGCAAAGATACACGTCTAGCCGCCCTGATCGGCAGCCGGATCTGCCATGATCTGATATCTCCGATCGGCGCAATCAACAACGGTCTGGAGTTGCTCGGGATGATTCCCTCTGGTCCGGCACCGGAAATGGAGCTGATCTCTCAAAGTGTCAGCAGCGCCAGCGCGCGCATCCGCTTCTTCCGCGTCGCTTTTGGCGCGGCCGACAATCAGATGGTCGGTCGGCCCGAGGTGTCCTCGATCCTGCAGGACGTCTATGTCGGATCACGCCTGACGGTGGCCTGGGGGCCTCTTGACCCGCAGCCCCGGCGTCTGGTGCGCCTCGCTTTACTCGCGTTGTTGTGCATGGAAACGGGAATGCCCTATGGCGGGCGGGTCGAGATCGATCAGGACGACGATAACCTGACCCTGACCGGCCATGCGGACAAGCTCAACATCGACCCCGATCTGTGGGGGCTTCTGGGACACAAGAAACGCACAGAAGAACTGCGCCCGGCACATGTTCAATTCGGTCTCCTGCCGATTATCGCGCAAGAGGAGGGCCGCAAGAAACTGCGGGTGACCAGTACCGAAACCAAGCTGATGATCCAGATCTAGCGCGGGATCAGGGCCGCACCGTCCCGTCACCTGTCACGAGGTATTTGAAGCTCGTCAGTTGCGCAGCCCCCACCGGGCCACGGGCATGCATCTTGCCGGTTGCGATGCCGATCTCGGCCCCCATCCCGAACTCGCCGCCGTCAGCAAACTGGGTGGAGGCATTGTGCATCACGATCGCGCTGTCGAGTTCGTTCATGAATTGCGCGGCTGCGGCCGCGTCTTCGGTCAGGATGCAATCGGTATGGTTCGAGCCATAGCGCCGGACATGGGCGATCGCCGCGTCGATGTCGTTGACGACCCGCGCCGCGATGATCATGTCCAGATATTCGCGGCCCCAGTCGTCGTCCTGCGCCGCGACCGTCCCGTCAATTTGCGCCAGCATCGCATCCGCGCGCACCTCCACGCCCGCGTCGACAAGGGCCTGGATCACCCCCTGCCCCAGCGTCTGCGCCACGTCGCGATGGATCAGCAGGCATTCGGCAGCGCCGCAGATGCCGGTGCGCCGTGTCTTGGCGTTCAGAACCACCTTGAGCACTTTTTCGGGGTCTGCGTCCTTGTCGATATAGATGTGCACGATCCCTTCGAGATGGGCAAAGACCGGCACCCGCGCCTCGCGCTGGACCAGCCCGACCAGGCCCTTGCCGCCGCGCGGCACGATCACGTCGATCGTATCGGTCATGGTCAGCATTTCCTGAACGGCGGCACGGTCGCGTGTCGGCACCAGCTGAATGGCGTCCTCAGGCAGCCCCGCATCGCGCAGCCCCTGCTGCAGGCAGGCATGCAGCGCACGCGAGCTGTGAAAGCTCTCGGATCCGCCGCGCAGGATCACGGCATTCCCCGCCTTGAGGCACAGCGCGCCGGCATCCGCAGTCACGTTCGGACGCGATTCATAGATCACGCCGATCACCCCCAACGGGGTGCGCACACGTTTGATATGCAGCCCGCTGGGCCGGTCCCATTCGGCCAGCACTTCACCGACCGGATCGGCCTGTTCGGCGATCGCGCGCAGCCCGTCCACGATGCCGCGCAGCCGGTCCTCATCCAGCTTCAACCGGTCGAGCATCGCAGGGCTCAGCCCTTTTTGCGCGCCAAAGGCCATGTCCTCGGCGTTGGCCGCGAAAATCGCTTCCCGGTCACGCCAAACCGCATCGGCAGCGCTGATCAGCGCCGCATGCTTGCGCTCTGCGGTGGCGACGGCCAGCGCGCCCGCGGCATCCTTTGCGCGGGCGCCGATGTCGGCCATGAGAGCGTGGATATCTGTCTGTGTCATGTGGAGATCCTAAAGCATGTTGCGAAAAAGTGGGAGCCGGTTTTCCGCGTGAAATCCCGTCGCGCGCGGCACGGACCGGGTCTATCCCTACAATGCCATGTCATCGCGATGAATGAGCGCCGCACGGCCGGGATAGCCCAGAAGCGCCTCGATCTCGCCGCTGTGGTGCCCCTTGATGCGCGTCGCCTCGAGCGCCGAGTAGCGGCTTAGTCCGGAACCGATGACGCCCCCGTCCGGCCCGATCAGCGCCACCGCATCGCCACGCTCGAACGGGCCGCTCACGTCGGTGATGCCTGCGGGCAGAAGGCTCTTGCCCCGGCTCAGCGCGGCAACGGCGCCGGCGTCCAGCGTCACACTGCCGATGGGCTTCATCGCCGCGATCCACCCCTTGCGGGCGGCCTGCGGATCGGTCTGCGCGGTGAACCATGTGGCGTTGGCGCCTGCGTGCAGCGCGCTGAGCGGACGCAGCGCCGATCCTTCCGTGATCGCCATCGCACAGCCCGCCGACACGGCCGTCTTTGCCGCCATCAGCTTGGTTTTCATGCCGCCCTTGCTCAGGCCCGAGCCCGCATCGCCGGCCATCGCCTCGATCGCGGGCGTGATCCGGTCGATCACGTCAAAGCGGGTCGCGTCGGGTTCATCGGCAGGATTTGCCGTGTAAAATCCATCGACATCGGACAGCAGGATCAGCTGATCCGCGCCCACCGTCACCGCGATCTGCGCGGCCAGTCGGTCATTGTCGCCAAAGCGGATTTCATCCGTCGCCACGGTGTCGTTCTCGTTCACGATGGGCACCGCCCCGAGACCCAGAAGCGTCTCGAGCGTGGCACGGCTGTTGAGATAGCGGCGCCGGTTCGCGCTGTCCTCCAGCGTGACCAGAACCTGTGCGGTGGTGATGCCATGCGGGGCCAACACCTCTTCGTACGCGCGGGCAAGGCGGATCTGCCCGACAGCGGCCGCGGCCTGCTTCTCCGGTATCGATTCGCCGGGAATGCTCCACCCGAGATCCCGGCTTCCGATTGCGATGGCACCGGAGGAAACGAGCACGACCTCGCGGCCCGC